>JACEFY010000108.1 GCA_016807485.1 Stenotrophomonas maltophilia
GCGGCGAAGGACTGGGCGGGGGCCGACCGCATCCGCGACGCGCTCACCGGGGCAGGAATCACTCTGGAGGACACTCCGGACGGAACACATTGGAGTATCGATGGCTAAGCCAGGACGACCCGGAGCCGCCAAGGGCGGCAAGGGTCCCACGAAGGGCACCGGCGGCAAGAACAAGCGCTCGCTGGAAGGCCGCGGTCCGACCCCGAAGGCGGAAGACCGTGCCTGGCACCCGGCCGGCAAGCGCAAGGCGGCGGCGGAGCGTTACGCCGCGGCCGGCGGCAAGCCCGCCTCGGGTCAGCGGTCCGGCGGGCCGTCTCGCGCGCCGAAGTCGAAGGCGGGCGCCGACACCGAGAACGTGACCGGCCGCAACTCCGTGCTCGAGGCGCTGCGCGCCAAGATCCCCGCGACCGCGTTCTACATCGCCCAGCGCGTGGAGATGGATGACCGCGTCAAGGAGATGCTGTCGATCGCGACGCAGCGCGGCATCCCCGTGATGGAGGTCACCCGCCCCGAGCTCGACCGTATGGCCGGCTTCGACGGCGTCCACCAGGGCGTCGCCCTCAAGGTGCCGCCCTACGAGTACGCGCACCCGCAGGATCTTCTCGAGCAGATCATCGACCGCGGCAAGACGCCGCTGCTCGTGGCGCTCGACGGCATCACCGATCCCCGCAACCTCGGGGCGATCATCCGCTCGACGGCGGCATTCGGCGGCCAGGGCCTGATCATCCCGCAGCGCCGCTCCGCCGGCGTCAACTCCGCCGCGTGGAAGACGAGCGCGGGCGCCGCGGCGCGCGTGCCGGTGGCGATGGCGCCGAACCTCACCACGACTCTCAAGGAGTTCAAGAAGCAGGGCGTGTTCGTGCTCGGGCTCGACGGCGGCGGCGACGTGGACCTGCCCGCGCTCGAGCTGGCAGACCGGCCGGTCGTCATCGTCGTCGGGTCCGAGGGCAAGGGCCTCTCCCGCCTCGTCACCGAGACGTGCGATCAGATCGTGTCGATCCCCATCTCGACGGCGGCCGAATCGCTCAACGCCGGCATCGCGGCATCCGTCGCGCTCTATCAGGTCGCGACGATCCGCGCGGCGTCGGAGTGACCGGGAATACCCCACCCGCATCCGGAGCTTGACCCCACGACAGACCCGCTCGGAAGGAACCCGCCATGGCACTCATCGCCGTTCTCGGTGGCACCGGCTACGCCGGCCGTCACATCGTCGCCGAGGCCGCTCAGCGCGGCCACACCGTCGTGTCGATCGCGCGCTCCGTTCCGGGTGAGCGGGTGGCCGGTGCGACCTACGTCGAGGGGACGCTCCTGGACGTTCCCGGGCTGGTCGAGCAGCTGCCCGGAGTCGACGTCGTGATCAGTGCCGTGTCGCCCCGCGGCGAGATGGCCGGCCTCGTCCGGCCGAACCTCGAGGCGCTGGCGGCGACGCTGCCCGACTCCGTCCGTCTCGGCGTCATCGGCGGCGCCGGTGGCAGCCTCGTCGCCCCGGGTGGTCCGCGGGTGATCGACGCGGGATTCCCCGAGGAGTTCAAGGACGAGGCGCTCGAGCTGATCGGCGTGCTCGACGACCTGCAGTCGTCGGCGTCCGATCGGGACTGGTTCTTCGTCCACCCGGCCGGCGGCTTCGGCGCCTTCGCCCCGGGCGAGCGCACAGGGCGCTACCGCACCGGTGGCGACGTCATCGTGACCGACGACGGCGGCGCATCGTACATCTCCGGCGAAGACCTCGCGGTGGCCGTCCTCGACGAGATCGAGAACCCGCAGCACTCGCGCGCGCGCTTCACCGTCGGCTACTGACCGGGGCCGCACGGAGCGACGCTCAGACGAGGTCGCGCCAGTCGACCGTGCCGGTGTCGGTGGGGACGTCTTCGTCGGGGGTGTCATCGGCGATGATCGGGATCGCCACCGTCTCGGTGGGCGGGCCCATCAGCGTCGCCTCGTCACGGCGGTGACGGAGGACGTTCGCGACGTACGACGACAGCACCTCCGCGATGGGCACCGACCGTCCGCGCGCCTGGGACATGTACCACCGGTGCTCGAGCACCTGGTGGAAGACCTCCGCGGGTTCGAGCTTGGCGCGGAGGTCCCATGGGATCGCCTTCACGACGGGTTCGAAGACGCGCGTCAGCCACTCGTGGGCGACCATCTCCTCGTCGGTGCCGAGGCGCGAGATGCGGGCGCTGAACTCGTCCATGTCGTTGAGGAGGCGGCGGGCCTGGTTCTCCTCGACGTCGAGTCCGGTGAGGCGCAGCAGACGACGCTGGTGGTGGCCGGCATCGACGACCTTCGGCTGGATCGACACGCGGGTGCCGTCGGAGGTCGTCTCGATCGACATCTCCCCGATGTCGAAACCGAGGTCGTTCAGGTGGTGCACGCGCTCGGTGATGTGCCAGGCCTCGTCCGCGGCGAACGTCTCGCGACCGGTGAGGGCGTCCCACAGCGAGTGGTACGACGCCATGATGCCGTCGGCGATGGCCACGGCATCCACACCGCCCTCGAGGCGGCCGCCGGCTTCGAGGTCCATGATCTCGCCGGCGATGTTCGTGCGCGCGACGTCGAGGTCGTGCTCGCGCTGGCCGCGCGTGAGGCCGCCTTCGTGGAGTTCGCCCGTCTCGGCGTCGACGAGATAGGCGGCGAAGGCTCCGGCATCCCGTCGGAACAGGGTGTTCGACAGCGAGACGTCGCCCCAGAAGAACCCCACGGAGTGGAGGCGCACGAGCAGCACCGCGAGCGCGTCGACCAGGCGCCCGGCGGTGTCGGGGCGGAGGGTCTGCGTGAAGAGCGCGCGATAGGGGAGCGAGAACTTGAGGTGCGCCGTCACGAGCGCCGCCGGGAGCGCTTCGCCCTTGGACGTCTGCCGGCCTTCGATGGCCGCGACGCGACTCACGCACGGCACGTCAAGGCGCGCGAGTGATCCGAGCATCTCGTACTCGCGGCGCGCCATCTCGCCGGTCGTCTCCTTGACCGCCACGACACGGCCGGACAGGTTGGCGAACCGCACGAGGTGGCGGGAGAGCCCCTTCGGCAGCGACACGATGGTGTCGCTGCCCCATTCGCCGAGCGGCGTCTTCCAGGGGAGTGCGAGGAGACCGGCATCGATGCTGCTGGCCGTGATCGTCAGAGAGCTCGGCACGGGAGCACCTTTCGTCCGTTCATGCGCAACGGCGCGGGGGCTCGAGGAGCCGCCCGCGCCGTTGCGTGGTGAGTCATCCGATCAGACGGATGCGATCGCCTTCTTGGTCAGCCGCTGGCCCGACTCGATGTCGAACGCGTGCACGTGGTGCGGCACGGGGGCCAGCGTCACGGTCTCGCCGGCGCTCGGGTGGTTGCGACCGTCGACGCGCGCGACGATGTCGGTGCGCTTGCCGGCGATGTCGGTGTGGCCGTACAGGTAGCCGTCGGCGCCGAGCTCTTCGACGAGGTCGACCGTGACCGAAAGGCCCTTGCCGTCGGCGGGGTTGACCACGATGTCCTCGGGGCGCACGCCGGCGGTGACCTGCGACGCGCTCGTGGGCTTGTCGATGTCGGCCTCGACGACGGCGGTGCCGAACTGGATGCCGCCCTCAGCCAGACCCACCGGGAACAGGTTCATCGCGGGCGAGCCGATGAAGCCGGCGACGAACACGTTGTCGGGCTTCTCGTACAGGTCGCGGGGCGTGCCGACCTGCTGGAGGAGACCGTCCTTGAGCACCGCGATGCGGTCACCCATGGTGAGGGCCTCGGTCTGGTCGTGCGTGACGTAGACCGTGGTGACACCGAGGCGGCGCTGCAGCGAGGCGATCTGCGTGCGGGTCTGGACGCGGAGCTTGGCGTCGAGGTTCGACAGCGGCTCGTCCATGAGGAACACCTGGGGCTGACGGACGATGGCGCGGCCCATCGCGACACGCTGACGCTGACCACCGGAGAGCGCCTTCGGCTTGCGGGTCAGGTACTCCTCGAGGTCGAGGAGCTTGGCGGCCTCGAGCACGCGCTGGGCGCGCTCTTCCTTGCCCACGCCGGCGATCTTCAGCGCGAAGCCCATGTTCTCGGCCACGGTCATGTGCGGGTAGAGCGCGTAGTTCTGGAACACCATCGCGATGTCGCGATCCTTCGGCGGGATGTCGGTGACATCGCGGTCGCCGATGAGGATGCGGCCCGAGTTGACCTCTTCGAGGCCGGCGAGCATGCGCAGCGACGTGGACTTTCCGCAACCGGACGGTCCGACGAGGACCAGGAACTCGCCGTCGGCGACTTCGAGGTTCAACTTGTCGACCGCGGGGCGGGTACCGCCGGGGTAGAGGCGGGTGGCGTTGTCGAACGTGACAGATGCCATGTTTTCTTCTCCTTCACCGGCAGGTACGTGCCGGACGATCCGTAGTGATGGAATGAGCGGGGGCTGACCCGCACGCCCACCGTTGGGCGCGCCCTTAGTATCGCATGGGCAGCCGTGAACTGCATTCAGGTGTCTGGGTTTCTCTCAGGGTGGCTGGTTAGCATCGGGGAGATCGCCACACCCGGATGGCGACTCTCGGACGCCGCGATCGCGCATCCGCTCTGCTCTTTCCAGAAGGTTCCATGTCCAGCGACGACACCCCGAACGCCCCCGAGTCCCGCAGCAGCCGCGAGGCCGTGCGGGAGAAGGCGCTTCAGGTGCAGGCCCAGCAGTCGCGGGCGCGCGTGCTCCGCCGCTCGGCGCTCGTGGCCGGCGTCGTCGCCGCCGTCGCGGTCGTCGCCGTCGTCGTGACATGGGCCGTCGGCTCGGCGGCAGGACGTCCGCAGCTGTCGCCGTCGAACACGACCGCCGACGGCTTCGTGGTTACCGACGTCTCCGGGCTCGCCCAGTCGCCCGCAGAGATGTCGGAGACCGACCCGGGCGCCACCGCGGAGGGCGAGGCGACGCCGACCCCCGACCCGAGCGCGACCGCGGCGCCCGCGGTCGACATCCAGGTCTACGTCGACTACCTCTCGCCCGGCGCCCGGGAATGGCAGCTCGCCAACACCGCCCAGCTCGCGTCGTGGGTGGACGACGGTGCCGTGACGCTCAGCTACCACCCGGTGTCGATGCTCACGGCGAAGTCGAACGGCACCAAGTACTCGCTGCGCGCGGCCAGCGCCGCCGCGTGCGTGGCGACCTACGAGCCGACGACGTTCTTCGCCTTCCACAACGCCCTCCTCACACAGCAGCCCGAGGTCGACTCCGACGGCATCTCCGATGCGAAGCTCGCCGACCTCGCCATCGCGTCCGGTGCCGCCGATCCCAAGAAGATCCGCACGTGCATCGAAGACGAGGCCTATGCATCCTGGGTGAAGTCGGCCACCGAGCGCGCCGTCACCGGCATCGCCGGCACGGACCTCGCCCTCACGGGCAGCCCGATGGTGATCGTCAACGGTCAGCAGTACCTCGGCGACCCGAAGGATCCCGCGGAGTTCTCGCAGTTCGTGCTCACGAGCGCGAGTGGCGCCTACCAGAAGTCGCAGACCGCGACCCCCTCGCCGACGCCGAGCACGACTCCGTGATCGCCCGGGTGGCCGGATAGACTGGGTCACCTTGCCGGCTTGGCGCAATTGGTAGCGCACCTGTCTTGTAAACAGGGGGTTGCAGGTTCAAGTCCTGTAGCCGGCACCGTTCTCGCATCGACCGTCTCGTGCGGATGGATGGCGCTCTCGCACCTCTGATCCCGCCGCAGGGGTGCACGGGCGTCGCCCTTTTCACGGCCCCGGCACAGAGGTGGCACTCCCGCACCTCTGCGTGCACGCGAGGTGTGCGTGCGCGCCATGCGCGTGGCGGGCGCCGCGCGTCGGTCAGGGGAGGACGACGATCTTCCCCGTGACGTGGCCGTCTTCCAGCGCGGTGAACGCCGCCGCGACCTCGTCGAGCGGATAGGTCGCAGCGATCGGCACGTCGATGTCGCCGGCAGCCACCCGTTCCGCGAGCGCGGCGAGGTTCGCCGCCGTGCGCGCGGCGCCCCCGGGTGCCGTGACGCCGAGCTCTTCGGCGGCGGGGCCCGCGGCGATCGCAGCCATGCGGCCGGGGTCGACGCCGAGGGCGAGGCCGGCATCCAGCGCGTCGCGCCCGTGGCAGTCGTACACGGCGGTGAGGGCGCCGAGACCGGCGACCCGCGCCGCGAGGTCGTCGCCGTAGGTCACCGGCTCGACCCCGACGGACCGCAGCGCCTCGTGGTTGCGCGCGGACGCCGTGCCGATCACCCGCGCGCCCGCGGCGACGGCCAGCTGCGCGGCGATGAAACCGACACCGCCCGCGGCCCCGCCGATGAGCACGGTGTCGCCCGCCGCGACCGGCACGGCGTCGAGGAGCGCCACCGCCGTCAGCCCCGCGACGTAGAGCGACCCGGCCACCTCGACCGGGAGCCCTGCCGGCCGTCGGGCGAGGTCGGATGCCGCCGCGATCACGCGTTCGGCGATCGCCCCGGTGGCGCGCCCGAGCACCTCGTCGCCCACCGCGATCGGCGTTCCGTCGGCGTAGGCCGCGCCCTCGCCGACGGCCAGCACGGCACCGGCGAGGTCGCCGCCGATCCGACGCGGGAACGGGGCTTTCGACGGGATCTCGCCGCGCCGGACCTTCGCGTCGTAGGGGTTGAGTCCGGCGGCGCCGACCCGCACGGCGACCTTCCCGGGTCCCGGATCGGTGTCGGTCACCTCGCCGATGTACAGCCCCTCGGGGGCGCCGGTGCTGTCGTACAGGGCGGCTCTGCTCATCGACCGATCGTACGCCCCCGGCGTTAGGCTGGCGAGGATGTCGCACCACTCCGCCCCTGCCCGGCTCCCGGCCGGCGTGGCGCTCGCCGGAGCCGTGGTGGTGGGGGTCCTCACGGCGATCCAGGCGCGGGTGAACGGGCAGCTCGGGGCGCGGCTGGATGATGGCCTGGTCGCGGCGGTGATCTCTTTCGGTTCGGGGCTGCTGGCGCTCGTCGTTGTGTCGGCGGCGCTGCCCGCCGGGCGCCGCGGCTTCCGCGCGCTGAGCGCCGGCATCCGCGCCCGGACGATCCCGTGGTGGATGCTGGCCGGTGGCGCGGCCGGCGCGCTCACCGTTGCCACGCAGGGCCTCGCGGTCGCGGTGATCGGCGTCTCCCTCTTCACGGTCGGCGTCGTCGCGGGGCAGACGATCAACGGGCTCGTGCTCGATCGGGCCGGCTACGGGCCGGGCGGGGTCGTCGCGGTGACCATGCCGCGCGTCGCCGGTGGCGCGTTGGCGCTCGCCGCCGTCGCCATCTCCCTGCAGGGCGGCGTGCTCGAGCGCGTGCCGCTGTGGATGCTGGTGCTCC
>JACEFY010000109.1 GCA_016807485.1 Stenotrophomonas maltophilia
CGCCCGGTCGGCGCCCTGCGGGAGGCGCTCGTTCTCGACGCGCGCCTTGATGCGCTTGATCTCGCGGAGGTCCTGCGGGTCGACCCGCGCCGGGTAGCGCACGTCGTCGGCGAGCGCCATGAACCGGCCCAGCAGCTTGACGCTGCCGGCGACACCGCGCGCCCGCAGCAGCGCCTGCGCCTCCCACGACAGCGACCATCGTCGGTAGTACTCCGCATACGACTCGATCGAGCGCACGAGCGGGCCGTTGCGACCCTCCGGGCGGAGGTCGGCGTCGAGGTCGAACGGCACACGGTGGTCTTCGGAGTGCGTGCGCAGCCCCGCCACGATCTGAAGCGCGAGGGCGTGCGCGCGCTGCGGATCGACACCGTTCGCGTCGTACACGTAGAGGATGTCGGCGTCGGATCCGAAGCCGAGCTCGGCGCCGCCGAAGCGCCCCATCGCGACGACCGAGAAGTCGAGCGCCGCATCCTCGGGCGGCACGATCTCGCGTCGCACCGCCCGGAGCGTCGCCTGGATCGTGACCTCGCTCACCGTCGTGAGCCCCTGGGCGAGCTCCTCGATCGTCACGGTGCCGAGGATGCCGCCGAGCGCGAGCCGCAGGAGTTCGCGGCGTCGCAGCACCCGCACGGCGCGCATCGCGTCGCCGATCGTGTCATGGCGCGACTGGATGGCCCGGGCTTCCTCCTGCAGGGCCACGCCGCGGCGCGGGCGGAGCTGCTCGTCGGAGTCGAGCCAGGCGACGGACTCGGGGATCCACTCCATCAGCTCGCCGATGTAGCGCGAGCCGGAGAGCACCCGGGTCAACCGCTCCGCGGCCCCCGACGAGTCGCGGAGCATCCGCAGGAACCAGGGAGTGTCTCCCAGCCGCTCGCTGATGCGGCGGTAGGCCAGCAGCCCGTAGTCGGGGTCGACGCCGTCGGCGAACCAGCGGATCATCACGGGCATGAGATGGCGCTGGATCGTCGCCTTCCGGCTGAGACCCGCGGTGATCGCGCCGATGTGGCGGAGGGAGCCGGCCGGGTCGCGGAAGCCGATCGCGGCCAGACGGTCGGCGGCCTGCCCCTGGGAGAGCTGCTGTTCGGCGGCGGGGAGGGCCGCGACCGCGGAGAGCAACGGCCGGTAGAAGATGCGCACGTGCACTTCTCGGACGTCCCGTTTGACGGCTTCCCACAGCGACCAGACGGCCGGCCCGCTTTCGGCGAGTCCCGACGCGCGCGCGAGGAGGCGAAGGCCCTCCGGAGTCGCGGGCATGAGGTGGGTGCGTTGCAGTGCGCGCAGCTGCACGCGGTGCTCGAGTACGCGCAGCACCCGGTAGTCGCGGGCGAACACCGCCGCGTCGGCGCGTCCGATGTACCCCGCGTCGACGAGGGCTTCGAGGGCATCGAGCGTCCCCCGCTGGTGGATGCTCGGGTCCCCCAGCCCGTGCACGAGCTGCAGCAGCTGCACGGTGAACTCGATGTCCCGGATGCCGCCCGGCCCGAGCTTCAGCTGGTACGGCACGTCGGCGGGCGGAATGTGCTCGGTGACCCGCTCGCGCATGCGCTGCACGCTGTCGACGAAGTTCTCTCGTGCGGCGCTGGTCCAGATCTTCGGCTGCACGGCGGCCACGTACGCCTCGCCGAGCGCGCGGTCGCCGGCGATCGGACGGGCTTTGAGCAGCGCCTGGAACTCCCAGCTCTTCGCCCAGCGGTCGTAGTACGACAGGTGCGAATCGAGGCTGCGAACGAGCGCGCCCTGCTTGCCCTCCGGGCGGAGGTTCGCATCGACCTCCCACAGCGGCGGCTCGATCTCGATTCCCGAGATGCCGCGCATCGTCTGCACGGCGAGTCGGGTGGCGATGTCCATCGCGCGGCTCTCGCCGATCTCATCGATGATGTCCGCTCCGGCCCCACCGACGAAGATGACGTCGACGTCGCTGACGTAGTTCAGCTCGCGGGCCCCGGTCTTGCCCATGCCGATGATGGCCAGTTGCGTGCCGGCGACGTGCGCGCGGGGGAAGAGGCCGGCCCCGGCGCTGCCGGCGGCCACCCGTGTGCGCGCGACGCAGAGCGACGCTTCGAGCGCCGCGCCGGCGGCATCGGCGAGGCATGCCGCGACGGGCGCGAGCACGTCCACGGCATCCGGAACGGAGAGGTCGAACGCGGCGATCCGCGCCAGCATCCGCCGGTAGCGCACCCGCAGGGCGACCCACGCGCTGTCCTCACCGGACGCGGCGAAGCCGCCGTCGTCGGCGCCGACGGCATCCAAGAGCTCGGCGCGGAGCTCCTCGGCGGACGGCAGCCCTCCCCCGGCGCCGGCGAGATCGTCGAGCTCGCGAGGATGCCGGAGGTAGAACTCCGCGAACCCCTGTGACGCGCCGAGTAATCGCCACAGCGTCGTGTCGGCACGCGTCAGCGCGTCGCGCACGGCGTCGCCGTCGCGCCGCGCGATGCGCACGAGGGCGGCGAGGGCGCCGTCCGGATCGGCGGCCCGGTCGGCCGACGCGAGCAGTGCCGACCGCTCTCGCCCCGTCAGCTCGGCGAGCTCCGTCAGCAGACGATCGGCGTCGCCGAGGTCACCGAAGCCGAGACGGGCGAGTCCGGTCAGGGCCGAGGAACGCTCGCCGCTCGACATGGCAGGTCAGAGCATCTCCAGGTTGCTCTTCAGCTCGAAGGGCGTGACCTGGGCGCGGTACTCCTGCCATTCGCGACGCTTGTTGAGCAGGACGTAATTGAACACCTGTTCGCCGAGGGTCTCGGCGACGAGTTCGGACTCCTCCATGTACTCCAGCGCGTGATCGAGGCTCGCCGGCAGCGACGCGTACCCGAGCGCGCGCCGCTCCGCGTCGGTGAGCGACCAGACGTTGTCCTCCGCCTCGGGAGGAAGCTCGTAGCCCTCCTCGATGCCCTTGAGGCCGGCGGCCAGCATGAGGGCGAACGACAGGTACGGGTTCGCCGCGGAATCGAGTGCGCGGTACTCGACCCGCGTCGACTGGCCCTTGCTCGGCTTGTACATCGGCACCCGCACGAGGGCGGAGCGGTTGTTGTGACCCCAGGTGATGAAGCTCGGCGCCTCGTCACTCCCCCACAGACGCTTGTAGGAGTTGACGAACTGGTTGGTGACGGCCGCGATCTCGTTCGCGTGGGTCAGCAGCCCGGCGATGAACTGCCGGCCGGTCTTGGAGAGCTGGTACTGCGCACCCGCCTCGTAGAACGCGTTCTGGTCGCCTTCGAAGAGCGACATGTGCGTGTGCATGCCGCTGCCGGGCTTGCCGCTCAGCGGCTTGGGCATGAACGTCGCGTAGACGCCCTGCTCGATCGCGACCTCCTTGACCACCGTGCGGAAGGTCATGATGTTGTCGGCCGTGGCGAGCGCGTCGGCGTAGCGCAGGTCGATCTCGTTCTGCCCCGGCCCGCCCTCGTGGTGGCTGTACTCCACGGAGATGCCGAGGTCTTCCAGCATCCGCACACTCCGGCGCCGGAAATCGTGGGCGGTGCCCCCGGGAACATTGTCGAAGTAGCCGGCCGAGTCGACGGGCTCCGGGCCCTCCGGCCCGAAGGACGACGACTTCAGGAGGTAGAACTCGATCTCCGGGTGTGTGTAGAACGTGAATCCCGCGTCGGCGGCCTTCGCGAGCGTCCGCTTGAGCACGTGCCGCGGGTCGGCCACCGCCGGCTGGCCGTCGGGCGTCGTCAGGTCGCAGAACATGCGCGCCGTGGGGTCGATCTCGCCCCGCCAGGGCAGGGTCTGGAACGTCGTCGGGTCGGGGTGGGCGAGCAGGTCGGACTCGTACGACCGGGTGAGGCCCTCGATCGCCGACCCGTCGAAGCCGATCCCCTCCGTGAACGCGCCCTCCACCTCGGCCGGAGCGATCGCGACCGACTTCAACGTGCCGATCACATCGGTGAACCAGAGGCGGACGAACTTGACCCCGCGCTCCTCGATCGTGCGCAGTACGAAGTCCCTCTGCTTGTCCATCGCGTCCTCTCAGAAACCGGTCGGAAGGCGGAGCCGGTCCGAAGGCCAGACTATCGGCCCGCGTCGTCCTGTGCTTCGCCCGACACGTCGGCGTCGGCGTCCGCGCTCCAGGCGTCGTCGCGGGCGTCGTCCTCGGCCCAGGCGCGCGACCGTGCGGCGAGGAGGGCGGGTGCGTTCGCCGCCTCCTCCTCCGTGTCGAAGGGGCCCGCGCGATCGATCGCCGGTGACTCGAATCCCCGCTCAACGGCGTGGGTGGTCAGGTTGTACCAGTACTTCTCTTCCGACATCTCCGGTCCCTTCGCGAGGCACATGCCGACGTCAGCATGCTCTGGCTCGATCCTAGGCTTCCGAGGCCGACGGGCGCGGCTCGATAGGGTGGATCCATGACGAAGAATGCGGCGCGCGCCGTCGGGGTGGACATCGGTGGGACCGGCATCAAAGGCGCGCTGGTCGATCTGGACGCCGGTGCGCTCCTCAGCGATCGCGTCAAGGTCGCGACCCCCGCGGGGGCCGAGCCCGACGACGTGCTGGCGGCCGTCCGGGTGGTCCTCGAGAAGCTCGAGGTGACGGACGCCGACATCCCGCTCGGCGTGGCCTTCCCGGCGATCGTGAAGAACGGGCGCACGATGTCGGCCGCGAATGTCGCCGACACGTGGATCGGGTTCGAGGCGGAGAAGTTCTTCGAAGACGGTCTGGGGCGCGAGATCCACTTCGCCAACGACGCCGACGTCGCCGGTGTCGCGGAGGTCCGCTACGGCGCGGCGCGTCACGTGGACGGTCTCGCGATCCTCACGACGCTCGGCACCGGCATCGGCACCGCGATGCTGCACAACGGCATCCTCATCCCCAACTCGGAGCTCGGGCACCTCCAGCGCGCCGGCAAGTCGTCGGACGCGGAGGCGTGGGCGGCCTACTCCGCGGTCGAACGCGAAGAGCTGAGCTGGTCGAAATGGGCGAAGCGGCTGCAGTGGTACTACAGCTACCTCGAGTTCCTGCTGAGCCCCGACCTGTTCATCGTCGGGGGCGGCGTGTCTAAGCACGCCGACCAGTTCCTGCCTCTGCTCGATCTGCAGACGCCGATCGTCCCCGCCGTGCACCGCAACAACGCCGGGATCATCGGCGCCGCGGCGCTCTCCGTGCGGGTGGCGGAGGCGGTGCCTGCGGCCGACGCCTGACGGCGCAGGACGCGCGCCGTCGGGCAGCGGGTCGAAGCGCCCGCCGTCGGTCAGCGGGTCGAAGCGCCCGCCCACGGCGGGTGATCATCGCTACACTGCGACCATGCCGGACTCCGCGCCCTCACCGTCGGCAGTGGCATCGCTGGCCCTCGGCGTGCTCGCGATCGCGTGCGCGATCATCGCGGTCGTGCTGACATCGACCGCCGACGGTCTCGCGTTCCTCGGCGTGGCGATCCAGTTGGCGATTCCGACGGCGCTGATCGGAGTCGTCGGGCTGGTCGTGTGCATCCTGGCCAAACGGGCTCGGGCCCAACCGCGATGGATGACGACGACGGGGATGATCCTGAACATCGTCGCTCTCGCGTTCCCCCTCCTCGCTGTGCTCGCGATGGTCTCGATCTGGATGACGTTCGAAGCGATGAGCGGGTACTGACCAGACCCGGCGCGGACATCGGGGCAAGAGGGCGAATGGGCCGGCCTGTACGCCGGGTTCTGTCCGGGGGCCGGAGCCCCGTGGACGGTCATCTCTCTCGGCGACACGTTGCCGTGCCGCTCCAGCGGTCTACCCGGGGACTCGGCGGGCCGCGTCAACATCCCCTGTCTGACCTTGCTCCGGGCGAGGTTTGCCGTGCGGATCGTGTCACCACGATCCCGGTGGTCTCTTACACCACCCTTTCACCCTTACCGACACCTTGCGGCACCGGCGGTCTGCTCTCTGTGGCACTGTCTCGCGGATCACTCCGGGTGGGTGTTACCCACCGCCCTGCCCTATGGAGCCCGGACGTTCCTCGGTGCGGTCACCCACAACGCGACCGTCCAGCCGACCCATTCGCAGGGTCGAGTCTACGGCGCCTTGCCGGGCGGGTCGTTGTCGTGGGCGCGCGGATGGGGTAGCGTCACCCTCAGATGCGGGCACGGGGGTGCCTGCAGGCGAGAGCACGGGGGTGCTTTCGAGAACGGGCACGGGGGTGCCCGCACGGAAGGCACGGGGGTGTCTTGAGTCGGACTTTTGGGGGGTCTGATGAACGGTCGATGGATAGCCGCGACGGCGATCGTCGCAGCGCTGGTGTTCGGCGGCGCGTCGGCGACGTACGCCGCCGGCGAGCCGGTGGGCGCGCAGGGCACGGCGACGGCGCCGCCGGACTACACGCCCGACAAGCCGACGGAGCCGACTCTGGCCGGCTCGACGGTCGTGCCGGCGTGCGCGCAGGACGTGCCGTGGCTGACGTATCGCGTGCAGATGACGGATCCCGACGCACGTGCCACGGGTCACACGGCCCGCCTCGTGATGACCGACGGGACGAACTCGGTCACCCTCACCCTCGGCACCCTGGGCGCCGACGGCACCCTCTCGGGGCGGACGCTGGGGCCGGGGGCGTCGGTCGGCGCCGACGGCCGCGGCACCGGGTGGCCCGGGTGGGAGATGCGCAACGGCGAACTCGTCGCGACGACCGGCAACTTCGCGTGGACCAGGGGCGACATCACGGCCACGATCGAGGTCAACCCGTCGATCGCGGTCGCCCTGTCGTATCCGCCCGCGACGCCGCAGTGCGCCACCGGTCCGCGGACGCAACTGAGTGCGGCCGCGCTCCCGGCCACGGGGGGCACCCCCCAGACCGTGCTGGTGGCGGGGGCGATCGGCGTCGTCGGCCTCGGGCTGGGCCTCACGGCGGTGCTCGTCCGCCGTCGCCGCCGTGTCTGACCCGCGCGTCCGTCGAGGTGGCACGCGCGGTGCGATCGTGGCGTGCGTCGTGCTGCTGGCCGGCTTCGTGCTCGCATTCGGCTGGGTCGCGTCGCGGGTCGTGGTCACGGCGCTCGAGCTCACCCGTCTGGAAGGTGCAGCGCGCAGCGTCGTCGACGAAGCCGGCACGGGCGACGCCGCGCGGTTGACGGCCGCCGCCCGCGAGGTCGCCGCCCACGCAGACGCTGCCGCCGCGGCGGCCGCCGACCCCCTGTGGCCGGTGGCCGAGGCACT
>JACEFY010000011.1 GCA_016807485.1 Stenotrophomonas maltophilia
GCCGGTCGCCGGCACCCCCCGCTCGGCCCGGAGCTCCGTGTCCGCTCAGCAGCGCCGGCAGGAGCCCTTCGGCGCCGACGAGGACGACGAGCTCGAGCGCACCGTCATCGCCCGGCGGCTCAAGCGGCCCGCGTGGGAGC
Source organism: Stenotrophomonas maltophilia (assembly GCA_016807485.1). GTDB lineage: Bacteria > Actinomycetota > Actinomycetes > Actinomycetales > Microbacteriaceae > Microbacterium. Next base: position 141 of record JACEFY010000011.1, read on the forward strand.
TGGTCCCGGCATCCGGTGCGCCTCTTCCGCTCACCTCTGACGTCGTCATCCTCGGCCGTCGCCCCGCGGCCGACCCGACCTTCCCCCGCGCGCAGCTGCTCGCCGTGCCCGATACGGCGCGGACCGTCTCCAAGACCCACGCCCGCATCGAGCTGCGGGGCGAGCGATGGCTCATCACCGACCTCGCCTCGACCAACGGCGTGCTGCTGCGCACGCTCATGGGCGAAGAGCTCGAGATCGAGCCGGGCACCGAGCTGCAGGCCGGCGAACGCTTCTACCTGGGCGATGAGGAGTTCCTCCTCCACCGCGCGGAGAGCTGACGCCGGCGGCCGTTTGACCGCCTTCCCGCGCACGCGTATGATTGACCGGGTGTGCGCCCATGCGCGCCCTGCGTCCTGCCTCGGCACGACACGGGCACGTCACGCGCCGCACTCGGGATCGACCTGCGAACAGGTCGCCCCCACGGCATATCCACCACCTCAACGCCCGGCACGTCCGCGCCTGGCCGGTGGATCTGTGGTGAAACCCACACGCTGTCACCGTGCAGCATGAGAAGGAGAGAACGTGCCAACCATTCAGCAGTTGGTTCGCAAGGGACGCTCGCCCAAGGTCACCAAGACCAAGGCGCCCGCCCTGAAGGCGAACCCGCAACAGGCGGGTGTCTGCACCCGCGTGTACACGACCACGCCCAAGAAGCCGAACTCGGCGATGCGCAAGGTCGCCCGTGTCAAGCTCCGCAACGGCACCGAGGTCACCGCCTACATCCCCGGCGAGGGCCACAACCTGCAGGAGCACTCGCTCGTGCTCGTCCGCGGAGGCCGTGTCAAGGACCTCCCCGGTGTCCGTTACAAGATCGTCCGTGGCGCCCTGGACACCCAGGCCGTCAAGAACCGTAAGCAGGCTCGCAGCCGCTACGGCGCGAAGAAGGGTTGAGCTAGATGCCTCGCAAGGGACCCGCACCCCGCCGCGTCGTCGTCAACGACCCGGTCTACGGTGCTCCGATCGTCACCCAGCTGGTGAACAAGATCCTCGTCGACGGCAAGAAGTCGATCGCCGAGTCCATCGTCTACACCGCCCTGAAGGGCGTGGAGGCCAAGAACGGACAGGATGCCGTCGCGACGCTCAAGAAGGCGCTCGACAACGTCCGTCCCACCCTCGAGGTCAAGAGCCGCCGCGTCGGTGGCTCGACCTACCAGGTGCCCGTCGAGGTCAAGCCGCACCGCGCGAACACGCTCGCGCTGCGGTGGCTCGTCTCCTACGCGAAGGGCCGTCGTGAGAAGACGATGACCGAGCGTCTGCAGAACGAGATCCTCGACGCCTCGAACGGCCTGGGTGCCGCGGTCAAGCGCCGCGAAGACACCCACAAGATGGCCGAGTCGAACCGCGCCTTCGCGCACTACCGCTGGTGATCCCGATACGCGGCTGCGCCGCTACTCGATCACCGGAGTAGTGGCGCGGCCGCGTCATCGACCACCCGACCAACACCACAAGTAAGGACACCCCGTGGCACAAGAAGTGCTCACCGACCTCAACAAGGTCCGCAACATCGGCATCATGGCGCACATCGATGCCGGCAAGACGACGACGACCGAGCGCATCCTCTTCTACACGGGTGTCAACCACAAGATCGGCGAGACGCACGACGGCGCCTCGACGACCGACTGGATGGAGCAGGAGAAGGAGCGCGGCATCACCATCACGTCTGCCGCCGTGACCTGCTACTGGAACAAGAACCAGATCAACATCATCGACACCCCCGGTCACGTCGACTTCACGGTCGAGGTGGAGCGCTCGCTCCGCGTGCTCGACGGTGCCGTCGCCGTCTTCGACGGCAAGGAGGGCGTCGAGCCCCAGTCCGAGACCGTGTGGCGTCAGGCCGACAAGTACAACGTCCCGCGCATCTGCTTCGTCAACAAGATGGACAAGCTCGGCGCCGACTTCTACTTCACCGTCGACACCATCATCAAGCGCCTCGGCGCCAAGCCCCTCGTCATCCAGCTGCCCATCGGCGCGGAGAGCGACTTCCTCGGGGTCATCGACCTCGTCGAGATGCGCGCACTGGTGTGGCCCGGCGACGCCAAGGGTGATGTCACCATGGGCGCCAAGTACGAGATCCAGGAGATCCCGGCCGACCTCGCCGAGAAGGCGGCGGAGTACCGTCAGCTGCTGCTCGAGACGGTCGCCGAGACCGACGACGCGCTGCTGGAGAAGTTCTTCGGTGGCGAGGAGCTCACGGTCGCCGAGATCAAGGGTGCCATCCGCAAGCTCACCGTCGCGAGCGAGATCTACCCGGTCCTCTGCGGCTCGGCGTTCAAGAACCGCGGCGTGCAGCCCATGCTCGACGCCGTCATCGACTACCTGCCGAACCCGCTCGACGTCGGTGCCATCGAGGCGCACGACCCGAAGGACTACGACACGATCATCGAGCGTCACCCCGACGCGGACGACCCGTTCTCGGCGCTCGCGTTCAAGGTCGCGGTGCACCCGTTCTTCGGTCGCCTCACCTACATCCGCGTCTACTCGGGTCGCCTCGACTCGGGTGCGCAGGTCGTGAACTCCACCAAGGGCAAGAAGGAGCGCATCGGGAAGATCTTCCAGATGCACGCCAACAAGGAGATCCCGGTCCCCGCGGTCTCGGCCGGCAACATCTACGCCGTCATCGGGCTGAAGGACACCACCACCGGTGACACCCTGACCGACCCGAACGCGCCCGTCGTCCTCGAGTCGATGACCTTCCCCGAGCCCGTCATCGAGGTCGCCATCGAGCCGAAGACCAAGGCCGACCAGGAGAAGCTCGGCGTCGCGATCCAGAAGCTCGCCGAAGAAGACCCGACCTTCCGCACCGAACTCAACCCCGATACCGGTCAGACCGTCATCAAGGGCATGGGCGAGCTGCACCTCGACATCCTCGTCGACCGCATGAAGCGCGAGTTCAACGTCGAGGCCAACGTCGGCAAGCCCCAGGTGGCCTACCGCGAGACGATCAAGAAGACCGTCGAGCGTCACGACTACACGCACAAGAAGCAGACCGGTGGTTCGGGTCAGTTCGCGAAGATCCAGTTCGCGATCGAGCCCCTCGACCTCTCGTCCGAGAACACGTACGAGTTCGAGAACAAGGTCACCGGTGGCCGCATCCCGCGCGAGTACATCGAGCCGACCAACCAGGGCTTCCAGGACGCGATGAACGTCGGCGTGCTCGCCGGCTACCCCATCGTGGGTGTCAAGGCGATCCTGCTCGACGGCGCGAGCCACGATGTCGACTCCTCCGAGATGGCGTTCAAGATCGCCGGCTCGATGGGCTTCAAGGAGGCTCTCCGCAAGGCGAGCCCCGTCATCCTCGAGCCGCTCATGGCGGTCGAGGTGCGCGTGCCCGAGGAGTACATGGGCGACGTCATCGGCGACCTCAACAGCCGTCGTGGACAGATCCAGTCGATGGAGGACGGTTCGGGCATCAAGATCGTCCGCGCCCTCGTCCCGCTGTCGGAGATGTTCGGCTACATCGGTGACCTGCGCTCGAAGACCTCGGGCCGCGCCGTCTACTCGATGGAGTTCGATTCGTACGCGGAGGTCCCGCGGGCCGTCGCCGACGAGATCGTCCAGAAGAACAAGGGCGAGTAACACCGCCCGGCCGGATGCTGGGCGCCATGGCGGCGCTCAGCATCCACCCAAACTGAATACAGAACCGTCAACTACACTGACACCATCCCCGTAGAGCACCGGTCGCAAACCAGCGACCGGGACCTCTACACGAACGTCCTGAGGAGGACCCAGTGGCTAAGGCCAAGTTCGAGCGCACCAAGCCGCACGTGAACATCGGAACGATCGGTCACGTCGACCACGGCAAGACCACGCTCACCGCAGCGATCTCCAAGGTGCTCGCAGACAAGTACCCGTCCGCGACCAACGTGCAGCGTGACTTCGCGTCGATCGACTCCGCTCCCGAAGAGCGTCAGCGCGGCATCACGATCAACATCTCGCACGTCGAGTACGAGACCCCGAAGCGTCACTACGCGCACGTCGACGCCCCGGGTCACGCCGACTACATCAAGAACATGATCACCGGTGCCGCTCAGATGGACGGCGCGATCCTCGTGGTCGCCGCCACCGACGGCCCGATGGCTCAGACGCGTGAGCACGTGCTGCTCGCCAAGCAGGTCGGCGTTCCCTACCTGCTCGTCGCGCTGAACAAGAGCGACATGGTCGACGACGAGGAGATCCTGGAGCTCGTCGAGCTCGAGGTCCGCGAGCTGCTCAGCTCGCAGAACTTCGACGGCGACAACGCTCCCGTCGTCCGCGTCTCGGGCCTCAAGGCCCTCGAGGGTGACGAGCAGTGGGTCAACTCGATCGTCGAGCTCATGGAAGCCGTCGACGAGAACATCCCCGACCCCGTGCGTGACAAGGACAAGCCGTTCCTCATGCCGATCGAGGACGTCTTCACCATCACCGGCCGTGGCACGGTCGTCACGGGCCGCGCCGAGCGTGGCACGCTGGCCATCAACTCCGAGGTCGAGATCGTCGGCATCCGCCCGACGCAGAAGACCATCGTCACGGGTATCGAGATGTTCCACAAGCAGCTCGACGAGGCCTGGGCCGGCGAGAACTGTGGTCTGCTCCTGCGCGGCACCAAGCGTGACGACGTCGAGCGCGGCCAGGTCGTCGTGAAGCCGGGTTCGGTCACGCCCCACACCAACTTCGAGGGCACGGCGTACATCCTGTCCAAGGAGGAGGGTGGCCGTCACAACCCCTTCTACACGAACTACCGCCCGCAGTTCTACTTCCGCACCACCGACGTCACCGGCGTCATCTCGCTGCCCGAGGGCACCGAGATGGTCATGCCCGGCGACACCACGGACATGACCGTTGAGCTGATCCAGCCCATCGCCATGGAAGACGGACTCGGCTTCGCGATCCGCGAGGGTGGCCGCACCGTCGGTGCCGGCACCGTCACCAAGATCCTGAAGTGAGTCGAGGCGGGTCACGGTCGCGCAGCGACCTTGACGCGCCTGCGACTCAGGTCGAGTAGCGTCGCGGAGCGGCGCGTATCGAGACCTCAACATCCAGAACGCCCCCGGGAGCCCCGTGCTCCCGGGGGCGTTCTGCGTTCGCCCCGTTCGCCATGCGACGGAACAAGGGGTGACAACGGGGCGGACCCCACGCCATGATGATCCTGTGCGCGGAAGGGCCGGGCACGGGAGGGGCAATGATGGGCATCGAAGACTTGGTCAACCAGGGCAAGGACTTCCTCGAGCAGAACAAGGCGAAGATCGAGGAGACGCTGAAGTCCGATCAAGCCGAAGAGGTCAGCGACAAGGTCCTCGACGCCGCCGCAGACTTCGTCAAGAAGGTCGCTCCCGACAGCGTCGACGCGCAGGTCGACGGCGTCCGCGACAACATCGACAAGGCCGTCGGCAACGAGTAGAACTCCGTCGAAGGGGGTCGGGAATCACGTTCCCGGCCCCCTTCGCCGTGTCCGCAGCTGAACGTCGGCCGAGCGCGACACGCCCGGGTTTGCGACACGCCCGGGGGACACGTAGACTAGACCAGTTCCACATTCCTGCGCTCAGGCGCGGGATCACTGTCACGGCAGTGCATAGGCGGCGCGAGAGCGCAGGGTCCTAGGCCGCGGGCAGTCAGAACACCACAACCCCACTCCCACCTGGAAACAGGTTCCGCACGCGTGCGGAAGAGCGGGAATGACATCAGAACAGCGGTGCAGCATCCGTCGCAACCGCGATGGAGAGTGCCCGGCACACCACCCCTGTGCCACGTGCGTCCGATGCCCTCGAGGTATGACGCGAGAAGAGAGAGAGCAGACAATGGCGGGACAGAAGATCCGCATTCGCCTGAAGTCGTACGACCACGAGGTCATCGACTCGTCGGCCCGGAAGATCGTCGACACCGTGACCCGTGCGGGCGCGACCGTCGTGGGCCCCGTGCCACTTCCGACCGAGAAGAACGTGATCGCCGTGATCCGTTCGCCCCACAAGTACAAGGACAGCCGCGAGCACTTCGAGATGCGCACCCACAAGCGCCTCATCGACATCATCGACCCGACGCCCAAGGCCGTCGACTCGCTGATGCGTCTCGACCTCCCGGCCGACGTCAACATCGAGATCAAGCTCTGAGGCTCGCGATGACTGACATCAACTCCAAGATTTCCAAGGGACTCCTGGGCACCAAGCTCGGTATGACCCAGGTCTGGGACGAGAACGGCAAGCTCGTTCCCGTCACCGTGATCGAGGTCGCCCCGAACGTGGTCACCCAGGTTCGCACGCCCGAGCGCGACGGCTACAACGCGGTCCAGATCGGCTACGGCCAGATCGACCCGCGCAAGGTCAACCAGCCCCTCACCGCCCACTTCGAGGCTGCCGGCGTGACCCCGCGTCGTCACCTCACCGAGGTGCGCACGGCGGATGCCGGCGACTACACGCTGGGCCAGGAGCTCACCGTCGACGCCACGTTCGAATCCGGCCAGCTCGTCGACGTCGTCGGCACGAGCAAGGGCAAGGGCACGGCGGGTGTCATGAAGCGTCACAACTTCAAGGGCGTCTCCGCTTCGCACGGTTCGCACCGCAACCACCGCAAGCCCGGCTCGATCGGCGCATCGTCGACGCCGAGCCGCGTCTTCAAGGGCATGCGCATGGCCGGCCGTATGGGTGGCGAGCGCGTGACCGTCCTCAACCTCACGGTGCACGCCGTCGACGCCGAGAAGGGTCTGCTGCTCGTCAAGGGCGCCGTCCCCGGCGCCCGTGGCCGCATCGTCTACGTCCGCAACGCAGTGAAGGGTGCCTGATCATGGCTGACTCGACTCTCGCGCTCGACGTCCTCAAGGCCGATGGCAAGAAGGCCGGCACCGTCCAGCTTCCTGCTTCCGTCTTCGACGTCAAGACGAACATCCCCCTCATCCACCAGGTCGTCGTCGCGCAGCTCGCGGCGGCTCGCCAGGGCACCCACTCGACCAAGCGTCGCGGTGAGGTCTCCGGTGCCGGCCGCAAGCCCTTCAAGCAGAAGGGCACCGGTAACGCCCGTCAGGGCTCGATCCGCGCGCCGCACATGACCGGTGGTGGCATCGTCCACGGCCCGAAGCCGCGCGACTACTCGCAGCGCACCCCCAAGAAGATGATCGCCGCCGCCCTCCTGGGCGCGCTCAGCGACCGTGCTCGCGGCGGACGTCTGCACGTCATCGACTCGTTCGCGATCGAGGGCGCCCCGTCGACGAAGGCCGCGGCATCCGTGCTCGCGACCCTCTCCGCGACCAAGAACGTCATGGTCGTCATCGAGCGCGACGACGAGATCACCACGAAGAGCGTGCGCAACCTCGCGTACGTCCACGTGCTCACGTTCGACCAGCTCAACGCCTACGACGTGCTCGTCTCGGACGACATCGTCTTCACCAAGGCCGCCTACGACGCGTTCGTCGCTGCGAAGGCCGGCACGACCGAGGAGGTCTCCGCATGACCACCGCATCCGTCGCCCTCAACAAGGACCCGCGCGACATCATCCTGAAGCCGGTCGTCTCCGAGAAGAGCTACGGGCTCATCGACGAGGGCAAGTACACCTTCCTGGTCGACCCGCGTGCGTCGAAGACCGAGATCAAGCTCGCGATCGAGAAGATCTTCGACGTCAAGGTCGCCGCGGTCAACACGCTCAACCGCCAGGGCAAGGCGCGTCGCACGCGCTTCGGCACGGGAAAGCGCAAGGACACCAAGCGCGCCATCGTGACGCTGCGCTCGGGCACCATCGACATCTTCACGGCCGTCGGCTGACAGCTGGGATAGAGGACAACACACCATGGCTATTCGCAAGTACAAGCCCACGACCCCCGGTCGTCGCGGTTCGTCGGTGGCGGACTTCGCTGAGATCACCCGATCGACGCCCGAGAAGTCGCTGCTGCGCCCGCTTTCCAAGACCGGTGGCCGCAACAACCAGGGCCGCATCACGACCCGTCACATCGGTGGTGGCCACAAGCGCCAGTACCGCGTGATCGACTTCCGTCGTCACGACAAGGACGGCGTCAACGCCCGCGTCGCTCACATCGAGTACGACCCCAACCGCACGGCGCGCATCGCGCTCCTGCACTACTTCGACGGTGAGAAGCGCTACATCCTCGCTCCGTCGAAGCTCGCGCAGGGCGATGTCGTCGAGTCGGGCGCCTCGGCTGACATCAAGCCGGGCAACAACCTGCCGCTGAAGAACATCCCCACCGGTACCGTCATCCACGCCATCGAGCTCCGCCCCGGCGGCGGCGCGAAGCTGGCGCGCTCGGCCGGCACCTCGGTGCGTCTGGTCGCGAAGGATGGCCCGTACGCCCAGCTGCGTCTCCCCTCGGGCGAGATCCGCAACGTGGACGCACGCTGCCGCGCGACGATCGGCGAGGTCGGCAACGCCGAGCAGTCGAACATCAACTGGGGCAAGGCCGGCCGCATGCGCTGGAAGGGCGTCCGCCCGACCGTCCGTGGTGTCGCGATGAACCCCGTCGACCACCCGCACGGTGGTGGTGAGGGTAAGACCTCCGGTGGTCGTCACCCCGTCACTCCTTGGGGCCAGGCTGAGGGTCGCACCCGCCACGCCAACAAGGAGAGCGACAAGTACATCGTCCGCCGTCGCAACGCCGGCAAGAAGCGCAAGTAGGAGTAGAGGAAGATGCCTCGCAGCCTTAAGAAGGGCCCCTTCGTCGACGAGCACCTGCTTCGCAAGGTGGTCGTGCAGAACGAAGCCGGTACCAAGAACGTCATCAAGACCTGGTCACGTCGCTCGATGATCATCCCGGCCATGCTGGGTCACACGATCGCCGTGCACGACGGACGCAAGCACATCCCCGTGTTCGTGTCCGAGACCATGGTCGGTCACAAACTGGGCGAATTCGCGCCCACCCGCACCTTCCGCGGCCACGAGAAGGACGACAAGAAGGGGCGGCGTCGATAATGGTTGATTCCATCGCACGCGTGAAGCACATTCGCGTGACCCCGCAGAAGGCTCGTCGTGTCGTCGCGCTCATCAAGGGCAAGCAGGCTCAGGAGGCCCTGGCCATCCTGAAGTTCGCCCCGCAGAGCGCCAGCGAGCCCATCTACAAGCTCGTCGCCTCGGCCATGGCCAACGCCCGCGTGAAGGCGGACAAGGACGGCGAGTTCCTGGACGAGCAGGACCTGTACGTGGCGAACGCCTACGTCGACGAGGGCACGACGCTCAAGCGTTTCCGCCCCCGCGCCCAGGGCCGCGCGTTCCAGATCAAGAAGCGCACGAGCCACATCACCGTCGTGCTCGCGACCCCGGAGGTCGCGACCGCGGCCTCGACCGACAAGAAGGCGAGCAAGTAATGGGTCAGAAAGTAAACCCCTACGGCTTCCGCCTCGGCATCACGACGGACCACGTGTCCCGTTGGTTCTCCGACTCGACCAAGCCGGGCCAGCGCTACGCGGACTACGTGGCCGAGGACATCAAGATCCGCAAGCTCCTCCAGACGCAGCTCGACCGCGCCGGAGTCAGCGGCATCGAGATCGAGCGCACGCGTGACCGCGTCCGCGTCGACATCCACACCGCCCGCCCGGGCATCGTGATCGGCCGCCGCGGCGCCGAGGCCGAGCGCATCCGCGCCGACCTCGAGAAGCTCACCGGCAAGCAGATCCAGCTGAACATCCTCGAGGTGAAGAACCCCGAGGCCGACGCTCAGCTGGTCGCGCAGGGCATCGCCGAGCAGCTCACCGCTCGCGTGGCGTTCCGTCGCGCGATGCGCAAGGGCCTGCAGGGCGCCCAGCGCGCCGGCGCCAAGGGCATCCGGATCCAGGTCTCGGGCCGTCTCGGCGGCGCGGAGATGAGCCGGTCGGAGTTCTACCGCGAAGGCCGTGTGCCCCTGCACACCCTCCGCGCGAACATCGACTACGGCTTCTACGAGGCCAAGACCACCTTCGGCCGCATCGGCGTGAAGGTCTGGATCTACAAGGGCGACCTCACCAACAAGGAGCTCGCACGCGAGCAGGCGAACGCGCCGAAGGCACCCCGCGGTCGCGACGACCGTGGTGGCGACCGTCGTCGTGGCCCCCGCAGCGACGCACCCGTCGCAGAAGGAGCATCGGCATAATGCTTATCCCCCGCAAGGTCAAGTACCGCAAGCAGCACCACCCCGGCCGTTCCGGCCAGGCGACCGGTGGCACGAAGGTCTCGTTCGGCGAGTTCGGCATCCAGGCACTCACGCCCGCGTATGTCACCAACCGCCAGATCGAGTCGGCGCGTATCGCGATGACCCGTCACATCAAGCGTGGCGGAAAGGTGTGGATCAACATCTACCCCGACCGTCCGCTGACGAAGAAGCCGGCCGAAACCCGCATGGGTTCCGGTAAGGGCTCGCCGGAGTGGTGGGTCGCCAACGTCAAGCCGGGTCGCGTCCTCTTCGAGGTCGCAGGCGTCAACGAGGAACTCGCACGCGAGGCCCTCACCCGGGCAATCCACAAGCTGCCGCTGAAGGCACGCATCATCAAGCGCGAGGAGGGCGACGCGTAATGTCTGTCGGAACCAAGACGCTCGCACCGAGCGAGCTCGACACGTTCGAGGACCAGCGCCTCGTCGAGGAGCTGCGCAAGGCCAAGGAAGAGCTGTTCAACCTGCGCTTCCAGTCGGCCACCGGCCAGCTCGAGAGCCACGGCCGCATCCGTGCGGTCAAGCGCGACATCGCGCGGCTCTACACCGTGATCCGTGAGCGCGAGCTCGGCATCCGTGCCACGCCCGCTCCGGCCGAGGTGCCGGCGAAGGCGAAGAAGACCAAGGCCAAGAAGGCGGATGCCGCCGACGTGGCCGAGAAGGAAGAGGCCGAGTAATGGCTGACGCAACCGAGAAGAAGGCTCCGGCCGCCAAGAAGGCGCCCGCCGCCCCGAAGGCTCCCGCCAAGAAGGCTCCGGCCAAGAAGGCGCCGGCCGCCGCCAAGGCCGAGGCCGTCGTGGAGACGCCCGTCGTCGCCGCCGGTCACGAGCACGGCGCCAACGACGTCCGTGACGCGGACGCCCGTGGTTACCGCAAGTCGCGTCGCGGCTACGTGGTCAGCGACAAGATGGACAAGACCATCGTCGTCGAGGTCGAAGACCGCGTGAAGCACCCGCTCTACGGCAAGGTCATCCGTCGCACCTCGAAGGTCAAGGCGCACGACGAGGCGAACACCGCCGGCATCGGCGACCTCGTTCTGATCAACGAGACCCGGCCGCTCAGCGCCACCAAGCGGTGGCGTCTGGTCGAGGTCCTCGAGAAGGCGAAGTAAGAAATGATCCAGACTGAGTCCCGCATCAAGGTCGCCGACAACACCGGCGCCAAGCAGCTGCTCACGATCCGCGTGCTCGGTGGGTCCAACCGCCGCTACGCCGGTCTCGGCGACATCATCGTCGCGACCGTCAAGGACGCGATCCCCGGTGGCGCCGTCAAGAAGGGCGACGTGGTCAAGGCCGTCGTCGTCCGCACCGTCAAGGAGACCCGTCGCCCCGACGGCTCGTACATCAAGTTCGACGAGAACGCCGCCGTCATCCTGAAGAACGACGGGGAGCCCCGCGGCACCCGCATCTTCGGACCGGTCGGTCGTGAGCTTCGCGACAAGAAGTTCATGAAGATCGTCTCGCTCGCACCGGAGGTGATCTGACCCCATGGCCAAGATCAAGAAGGGTGACCTGGTTCAGGTCATCACAGGCAAGAAGCAGGACAAGGGCGGCGACCGCGGCAAGCAGGGCAAGGTTCTCGACATCCTCGTCGAGCAGAACCGTGTCATCGTCGAGGGCGTCAACTACGTCACGAAGCACACCCGTGTGGGCCAGTCCCAGCGGGGCACCAAGACGGGCGGCATCGAGACGATGGAAGCCCCGATCCACATCTCCAACGTCGCCATCGTCGACCCCTCGACCAAGAAGCCGACCAAGGTCGGTCACCGCGTCGAGGAGCAGACGAAGGACGGCGTGAAGCGCACCGTCCGCGTGCGCTACGCGAAGAAGAGCGGTAAGGACCTCTGATGAGCACCACCACTGCCGCGGAGGCTGGCAAGATCCAGCCCCGCCTGAAGCAGAAGTACCAGGGCGAGATCAAGAAGGCTCTGCAGGAAGAGTTCGGCTACGCGAACGTCATGCAGATCCCCGGTGTCGTCAAGGTCATCGTGAACACCGGTGTCGGCGAGGCAGCTCGCGACTCCAAGGTGATCGATGGCGCGGTCGACGACCTCACCAAGATCACCGGGCAGAAGCCGATCGTCACGAAGGCCCGGAAGTCCATCGCGCAGTTCAAGCTGCGCGAGGGTCAGCCCATCGGCGCGCACGTCACCCTCCGTGGCGACCGCGCGTGGGAGTTCCTGGACCGCCTCGTGAACCTGTCGCTGCCCCGTATCCGCGACTTCCGCGGCCTGTCGCCGAAGCAGTTCGACGGCAACGGCAACTACACGTTCGGCCTCCAGGAGCAGTCGGTCTTCCACGAGATCAACCAGGACAAGATCGACCGCGTCCGCGGCTTCGACATCACGATCGTCACCACGGCGAAGACGGACGACGAAGGGCGTGCGCTGCTGCGTCACCTCGGGTTCCCGTTCAAGTCGGACGACGCCCAGTAAGACCCCCATTGAAGGTCGGCTGTCGTGTAACGGCATCCGAAACCGCATGAACAAAGGAAACAACACATGACAATGACAGACCCGGTCGCAGATCTGCTGACCCGTCTGCGCAACGCGAACTCGGCGCACCACGACTCCGTGTCGCTGCCGAGCTCCAAGCTCAAGACCCACATCGCCGAGATCCTTCAGCAGGAGGGCTACATCGCCTCCTGGGAGGTCTCGGACGCCCGCGTGGGCCAGACCCTGACCCTGACGCTCAAGTACGGCCCGAACCGCGAGCGGTCGATCGCCGGCATCAAGCGCGTCTCCAAGCCCGGCCTCCGCGTCTACGCGAAGTCCACCGAGCTGCCCACGGTCCTCGGTGGCCTGGGCGTCGCGATCCTGTCCACCTCCTCTGGCCTCCTCACGGACCGCCAGGCCGAGCAGAAGGGCGTCGGCGGGGAAGTCCTCGCCTACGTGTGGTGATCTGACATGTCGCGAATCGGACGTCTTCCCATCGACATCCCCGGCGAAGTGACCATTGCGGTCGACGGCCAGGATGTCACCGTCAAGGGCCCCAAGGGCGAGCTGAAGCTCACCGTTGCCAAGCCCATCGAGGTCAAGGTCGAGGAGAACCAGGTTCTGGTCTCCCGTCCCGACGACGAGCGTGAATCGCGCTCGCTGCACGGGCTCACCCGCACCCTCATCAACAACAACATCATCGGCGTCACCACGGGCTACACCAAGGGCCTCGAGGTCGTCGGCACCGGATACCGCGTCGCTCAGAAGGGCACGGCGGTCGAGTTCGCGCTCGGCTTCTCGCACCCCGTTCTGATCGAGGCTCCGGCCGGCATCACGCTGACCGTCGAAGGCAACAACAAGTTGACCGTCGCGGGCATCGACAAGCAGGCTGTCGGCGAGGCAGCCGCGAACATCCGCAAGATCCGCAAGCCCGAGCCGTACAAGGGCAAGGGTGTGCGGTACGCCGGCGAGGTCGTTCGTCGCAAGGCCGGAAAGAGTGGTAAGTAATCATGGCTGTTAAGTCGAAGAGCGACGCACGTACGCGTCGTCACCTCCGCCTTCGCAAGAAGGTCGTGGGCACCGAGGCGCGTCCGCGTCTGGTGGTCACCCGTTCGGCCCGCCACGTCTTCGTCCAGCTCGTGGACGACAGCAAGGGCGTGACCGTGGCATCCGCCTCGACCCTCGAAGCGGACCTGCGCACGTTCGACGGTGACAAGACCGCCAAGGCCCGCAAGGTCGGCGAGCTCGTCGCCGAGCGCGCGAAGGCTGCCGGCGTCGAGGACGTCGTGTTCGACCGCGGTGGCAACCGCTACGCGGGACGTGTCGCGGCGATCGCCGATGGCGCCCGCGAAGGAGGTCTGAACCTGTGAGCGATGCAACTGTGAATGTGGAGAACACCGAAGTGACCGAGCAGCCTGCTGTGGCAGCCGAGGCGCCCGTCGAGCGCGAGCGCGAGCCGCGTCGCGGAGGCCGCGAGCGCAGCCAGACGCGTGACCGCGGTGGTCGCGACGCCGAGAAGAGCCAGTTCCTCGAGCGCGTCGTCACCATCAACCGCGTGTCGAAGGTCGTCAAGGGCGGCCGTCGCTTCAGCTTCACGGCGCTCGTCGTCGTGGGCGATGGCAACGGACTCGTCGGCGTCGGCTACGGCAAGGCGCGCGAAGTCCCCCTCGCCATCTCCAAGGGTGTCGAAGAGGCCAAGCGCAACTTCTTCCGCGTGCCGCGCTCCGGCTCCACCATCCCGCACCCCGTCCAGGGTGAGGCCGCTGCCGGTGTCGTGCTGCTGCGTCCGGCTGCCGCCGGTACCGGTGTCATCGCCGGTGGTCCGGTGCGTGCCGTGCTCGAGTGCGCCGGCATCCACGATGTGCTCTCGAAGTCGCTCGGCTCGTCGAACACGATCAACATCGTGCACGCGACCGTCGCCGCTCTGAAGCAGCTCGAGGAGCCCCGTGCCGTCGCCGCCCGTCGTGGTCTCGACTTCGACCAGGTGGCTCCGGCCCGTCTGATCCGCGCCGAGGCTGACGCCCTGGCCGCTGCAAAGGGAGGTGCCTGATGGCTGCACGTCTGAAGGTGACCCAGGTCAAGTCCAAGGTGAGCGAGAAGCAGAACCAGCGTGACACGCTGCGTTCGCTCGGTCTGAAGCGGATCAACGACTCCGTCGTTCGTCCGGATGACGCGCAGACGCGCGGCTACATCAAGACCGTCGCGCACCTCGTCAAGGTTGAGGAGATCGACTAATGGCTGAGAAGGCCACCAAGGCGACCGAAGAGGTCGTCGAGAAGAAGGCCCCCGCCAAGAAGCCGGCCGCCAAGAAGGCGCCCGCGTCGAAGGCTGCGGCATCGAAGGAAGCGGCTGCCCCCAAGAAGGCATCCGCCGACAAGGCCGAGGCCTCGCGTCCCGGTGTGCTCAAGGTGCACCACCTGCGTCCGGTCCCCGGCTCCAACAAGGCCAAGACCCGCGTCGGTCGCGGTGAGGGCTCGAAGGGCAAGACCGCCGGTCGCGGCACCAAGGGTCAGAAGGCCCGCTACCAGGTGAAGGCCGGCTTCGAGGGTGGGCAGATGCCCCTCCACATGCGTACGCCGAAGCTGCGCGGGTTCAAGAACCCGTTCCGCGTCGAGTACCAGGTGGTCAACCTCGACAAGCTCGCCGAGCTCTACCCGTCGGGTGGCGACGTCACCATCACCGACCTCGTCGCCAAGGGCGCCGTGCGCAAGAACGAGAAGGTCAAGGTGCTCGGCACCGGCGACATCTCGGTCAAGCTCACCGTCGCCGTCGACAAGGTCTCCGGTTCGGCTGAACAGAAGATCGTCGCCGCGGGCGGTTCGATCAAGTAAGTCCACGGCAGGGGCCGGCCCGATCTCGACTCGCTCGAGAACCGGTGCCGGTCCCTGTTGCCGTACTCTGGAAACCAGTGCTCCCGACGCACTCGTCGGCCACTGGCGGAAACCCCACTGGAGGAAAGTTCTTGTTCAGCGCTATTGCGCGGGTCTTCCGCACTCCGGACCTCCGGCGGAAGATCGGCTTCACCCTCGGCGTCATCGCCATCTACCGTTTCGGCGCGCACGTGCCGGCGCCGTTCGTGAGTTTCCCGAACGTCCAATCGTGCCTCGAGCAGACGGGCTCGGCCAGTGAAGGCCTGCTCTCGCTCGTCAACCTCTTCTCCGGTGGCGCACTGCTGCAGCTGTCGATCTTCGCGCTCGGCGTCATGCCGTACATCACCGCGACGATCATCGTGCAGCTGCTGCGCGTCGTGATCCCGCACTTCGAGACCCTGTACAAGGAGGGTCAGGCCGGCCAGGCGAAGCTCACCCAGTACACGCGGTACCTCACGATCGCGCTCGCGCTCCTGCAGTCGACGACGCTCGTCACGGTCGCCCGCTCGGGACAGCTGTTCGGCACGACCTCGATCGCCGAGTGCAACAACCTGCTGACCAACACCGCCTGGTGGGCGCAGCTCCTCATGATCATCACGCTGACGGCCGGCACCGGCCTCATCATGTGGTTCGCGGAGCTCGTGACCGAGCGCGGCGTCGGCAACGGCATGTCGATCCTCATCTTCACCTCGATCGCCGCGACCTTCCCGGCCGCGATGTGGTCGATCCAGCAGGCGCGCGGCTTCGAGGTCTTCCTCCTGGTCATCGCCGTCTCGATCGTCGTGGTGACCCTCGTCGTCTTCGTCGAGCAGTCGCAGCGCCGCATCCCCGTGCAGTACGCGAAGCGGATGGTGGGCCGTCGGACCGTCGGCGGCACGAACACGTACATCCCGATCAAGGTGAACATGGCCGGCGTCGTGCCCGTCATCTTCGCGTCGTCGCTGCTGTACATCCCGGCGCTCATCGCCCAGTTCAACCAGACGCCCGACGCCGACGGCAACGTCCCCGGGTGGGTCGTGTGGATCCAGTCGTACCTGACCAAGGGCGACCACCCGCTGTACATGCTGCTGTACTTCCTCCTCATCGTCGGGTTCACGTACTTCTACGTCGCGATCACGTTCAACCCGGTCGAGGTCGCCGACAACATGAAGAAGTACGGCGGCTTCATCCCGGGCATCCGTGCCGGACGCCCGACCGCCGAGTACCTCGACTACGTCCTCACGCGCATCACGCTGCCGGGCTCGATCTACCTGGGTCTCATCGCCCTCCTGCCGCTCATCGCCCTGGCGACGGTCAGCGCCAACCAGAACTTCCCGTTCGGTGGCGCGTCGATCCTCATCATCGTCGGCGTCGGACTGGAGACGGTCAAGCAGATCGACGCCCAGCTGCAGCAGCGCCACTACGAAGGACTCCTGCGATGACTGCTCCCCGTCTGCTGATCATCGGCCCGCAGGGTTCCGGCAAGGGGACGCAGGGCGTCCGCATCGCCGAGGCCCTCGGCATCCCGGCGGTCTCGACCGGCGACGTCTTCCGCGCGAACGTGAAGGACGGCACCGAGCTCGGCCTCCAGGTGCAGGCCATCATCGAGCGCGGCGACCTCGTCCCCGACGAGCTGACGAGCGAGATCGTGCGCGACCGCCTCGCGCAGGACGACGCGGCATCCGGATTCCTCCTCGACGGCTACCCGCGCAACCTGGGGCAGGTCGGCGACCTCGACGGCTTCCTCGAGTCGCGCGGCGAGCCGCTCACCGCGGTCATCGAGCTGGCGGTCCCGCGCGACGAGTCGATCGCGCGCTTGTCGCGCCGCGCCGCCGAGCAGGGGCGCACCGACGACAATGAAGAGTCGATCGCCACGCGCCTGAAGATCTACGAGTCGGAGACCGCTCCGATCCTCGACGTCTACCGCTCGCGCGGCATCGTCGACCCGGTCGACGGCGTGGGCTCACTCGACGACGTGTACGAGCGCATCGTGCAGGCGCTGGCCGCGCGCGGCATCACCGCCTGATGGGGCTTCGCCGCTCGCTGTACAAGACGCCCGCGCAGCTGCGGTCGATGGTCGAACCCGGTCTCATCACCGCCGCCTCGCTCGACGCCGTCCGGGCGCTCGTCGCCCCCGGCGTGACGACGGAGGAGTTGGATGCCGCAGCATCCGCCGTCATCCGTGCCCGCGGCGCGGAGTCGAACTTCCAGCTCGTGCGCGGGTACCGCCGCACGACGTGCATCTCGGTCAACGACCAGGTGGTCCACGGCATCCCGGGCGCACGCGTGCTGGAGCCGGGGGACATCGTGTCGATCGACTCGGGGGCGCAGTACGAGGGTTGGAACGGCGACTCGGCGATCACGGTCGTGGTGCCCGGCGGCGATCCCGCCGTCGCGGCGGCGCGGCAGGCCCTGTCGGACGTGACCGAGGGCTCGCTCTGGGCGGGGATCGCGGCGCTCGCGTCGGCCCGCCGCGTCGGCGAGGTCGGCGACGCCGTGCAGGACTACATCGAGGCGCGGGGCGAATACGGCATCCTCCGCGACTACGTGGGCCACGGCATCGGGCGGAAGATGCACGAGGCGCCCACGGTGTTCAACTACCGGGTGACCGACCGCGGCGCCGAGGTGAAGCCGGGGCTCTGCCTCGCGATCGAGCCGATGGTGACCGCCGGGTCGGATGCCACGTTCGTGGAGGACGACGACTGGACGGTGTCGACCGTCGACGGCAGCGACGGCGCCCATTGGGAGCACAGCGTCGCCGTGCACGAAGACGGCATCTGGG
>JACEFY010000110.1 GCA_016807485.1 Stenotrophomonas maltophilia
CGGCATCCGTCAGATTCACAACTCATGATTCTATCCGCCCGAATGCGTCGAAGTGTGAGATCGATCACAGATGACGCGAATGTGTCACCGGGGCCCGTGCCCGGTCGGCGCCGGTAGTCTGGCCTGCGTGAGCGCTGTCGAGGTCATCCCCACCCCCTACGAGGATCTGCTGGCGGAGGTGCTCGCCGACGGCGTGCACAAGGACGACCGCACCGGAACGGGCACGACGAGCGTGTTCGGGCGTCAGATCCGGTTCGACCTCGCCGAGGGGTTCCCCCTCATCACGACCAAGCGCGTGCACCTGAAGTCGATCGTCTACGAACTGCTGTGGTTCCTCCGCGGGGAGTCGAATGTCGCGTGGCTCCAGGAGCACGGGGTCACCATCTGGGATGAGTGGGCCGACGCGCAGGGCGAGCTCGGGCCGGTCTATGGCGTGCAGTGGCGCTCGTGGCCCACACCGTCCGGCGATCAGATCGACCAGATCTCCGAGGTGATCGCGCAGATCCGCGCGAACCCCGATTCGCGCCGCCTCATCGTCTCGGCCTGGAATCCCGCCGACATCCCGTCGATGGCGCTCGCGCCGTGCCACGCGCTCTTCCAGTTCTACGTCGCCGACGGCAAGCTGTCGTGCCAGCTGTATCAGCGGTCGGCCGACATGTTCCTCGGTGTGCCGTTCAACATCGCCTCCTACGCACTGCTGACCCTGATGGTCGCGCAGCAGACCGGCCTCGAACCGGGGGAGTTCGTGTGGACCGGCGGCGACTGCCACATCTACGACAATCACGTCGCCCAGGTGCGCGAACAGCTCTCGCGCGAGCCGTACCCGCTGCCGACGCTGTCTTTCTCGCGGAAGCCCGACTCGATCTTCGACTACACCTACGACGACATCGTCGTGGCGGACTACCGGCATCACCCCGCCATCCGTGGAGCCGTCGCGGTATGACCCGCATCGGGCTCGTCTGGGCAGAGGCCCGCGGGGGAGTCATCGGTCGGGACGGCGGCATGCCGTGGCATGTCCCCGAAGACCTCGCGCACTTCAAGGCGGTGACCACCGGGCATCCGGTGATCATGGGGCGTCGCACGTGGGAATCGTTCCCCGAGCGGTTCCGCCCGCTCCCGGGTCGGCGGAACATCGTGGTGTCGTCCGACGAGAGGTGGGCTGCCGAGGGCGCGGAGCGCGCGTCGTCGCTCGATGACGCGCTCGCGCTCGCCGGGTCCGCCGACCAGGTCTGGGTGATCGGTGGCGCGCGCCTGTTCGGCGAGGCGATCGCTCGGGCCGACGTGCTGGAGGTGACCGAGCTCGACCTCGAGGTGGAGGGCGGCGACACCTTCGCTCCTTCGCGCGCGGGATGGTCGGTCGCCCGCATCCAGCCGGCGGACGGCTGGGGCGTCTCGCGCACGGACGTGCCCTATCGTTTCCTGACGCTCATCCGTCCGTGATGGGCCGCCTAGGCTGACCGCATGGCGAAGACGGCGATGGTCACCGGAGCGAGCTCCGGACTCGGCGCGGAGTTCGCGCGGCAGCTGGCGCAGAGAGGCGCGGACCTTGTGCTCGTCGCACGCGACCGCGCAGCGCTGGATGCGGTGGCCGAGCGCCTGCGCAGCGACCACCGGATCGACGTCGAGGTTCTCGTCGCCGATCTCACATCGACCGACGGCCTCGCCGCCGTCGCCGCGCGTCTGGCCGATCCCGCGCGGCCCGTCGGCGTCCTGGTGAACAACGCCGGCTTCGGCCTCGCGCTCGACTTCGCCGCCAACGACATCGCCGACGAAGAGCGCCACCTCGATCTCCACGTGCGTGCCACGATGCGGCTGACCCACGCGGCGCTGCGCGCCATGCTCACGCGCGGCGGCGGCCGCATCGTCAACGTCGCCTCCGTCGCGGGCTTCATGCCGCGGGGAACGTACGGCGCGGTCAAAGCCTGGGTCATCTCGTTCAGCCGCTGGGCGAACAGCGTCTACGGGCCTCGCGGGGTCACGGTGACCGCTGTGTGCCCGGGGTTCACCCACACCAACTTCCACGAGCGCCTCGGCCTCCCGCCGGGGCAGGAAGGCATTCCGCCATTCCTCTGGCTGGACGCGCCCGCCGTCGTGCGCGAAGGCCTGCGCGACGCCGCCCGGGGGCGCGCCGTGTCGGTCCCGTCGCTCCGCTACAAGGCGCTCGTCGGCGCCGTGCGGATTCTCCCCGCGCCGCTCGCGGCCCGTCTCGCCCGCACCGGACGCTGAGTCCCGGCCGGATTCCGCCCCGTCACGGCCCGCGGGGTTGCCGGTACGCCGGCGCAGCCTTCAGCGCGACCGGACGCTGACCGAGGGAGCCCGAACCGATAGCCTGGGAGCATGACGCACACGGGCAACCCCTTCGGACAGGTTCTCGTCGCGCTCGTCACTCCGATGACGGCCGACGGTGAGGTCGACTGGCCCGCCGTCGAGAAGCACATGGACGACGTCATCACCGCCGGCGCCGACGGCATCGTCGTCACCGGCACGACCGGCGAGACCTCCACCCTCACCGACCCCGAGAAGCTGAAGCTCGTCGAGGTCGGCAAGTCGGTCGCCGCCGGTCGCGCGAAGATCATCACGGGTGGCGGCTCGAACGAGACCGCGCACGCCATCGAGCTGTACAAAGCCAGCGAGAAGGCCGGCGCGGACGGCATCATGATCGTGACGCCGTACTACAACAAGCCCACGCAGGCCGGCATCCTCACCCACTTCCGGCTCGTCGCCGATGCGACCGACCTGCCGGTGATCCTCTACGACATCCCCGGCCGCACCGGCGTGCCGATCAAGTACGAGACCATCCTCCGGCTCGCGAAGCACCCCAACATCCTCGCCATCAAAGACGCCAAGGGCGACTTCAGCGAGGTGAGCCGCGTGCTCAACCAGACCGACCTCCTGTACTTCTCCGGCGACGACTCCAATGCGCTGCCGCACATGGCCATCGGCGCGGCCGGGCTCATCGGCGTCACCGCGAACGTCGCCGCGGCGCCCTATCGCGTGATGGTGGATGCCGTGAACCGCGGCGACCTGGCCGCCGCGACGGCAGCCCACAAGAGCCTCGAGCCGCTCGTCCGGGCCGTCATGACCCACGTCCCGGGCACCGTCAGCGCGAAGTACATCCTGCACGGCCTCGGCCGCATCTCCAGCCCCCGCGTCCGCCTGCCCCTCGTGGGGCCGGAGGAGTGGGAGGCCGCCCTCATCGAAGACGAGCTCGCGCTCGTCACCGGCGTCGACGGCGCCGATTTCTCCAACTTCCGCCCCGACCGCAACGCGGCTGCCGGCGGAGCGCTCCCCAAGGTGCACGGCACGACTCGCTGACACCGCACAAACCCGAAGAATGCGGATGCCTCACATCGGGCATCCCGAGGAGGCATCCCATGCCCACGAACGTGTACGACCCGCCTGCCCTCGACCGGGGAACCCTGCGGGTGATCCCCCTCGGCGGTCTCGCCGAGATCGGCCGCAACATGACCGTCTTCGAGTTCGACGGCAAGTTGCTGATCGTCGACTGCGGCGTGCTGTTCCCCGAGGAGCACCAGCCCGGGGTCGACCTGATCCTCCCGGACTTCGAGCCCATCAAGGGCCGCCTCGACGACATCGTCGGGGTCGTGCTCACGCACGGCCACGAAGACCACATCGGTGCGGTGCCCTACCTCCTGCGGCTCAAGGGCGACATCCCGCTGATCGGCTCGAAGCTCACGCTCGCCCTGGTCGAGGCGAAGCTCAAAGAGCACCGCATCAAGCCCTACACGCTGACGGTCGCGGAGGGACAGGAAGAGGAGATCGGCCCGTTCGACCTCGAGTTCATCGCGGTGAACCACTCGATCCCGGATGCGCTCGCCGTCGCGATCCACACGGATGCCGGCACCGTGCTGGCCACCGGTGACTTCAAGATGGACCAGCTGCCCCTCGACGGGCGCCTCACCGACCTCCGCGCCTTCGCGAGCCTCGGCGAGGACGGCGTCGACCTGTTCATGGTCGATTCGACCAACGCCGACGTCCCCGGCTTCACGCCGCTCGAACGCGCGATCGGCCCGGTGCTCGACCAGGTGATCGCCAAGTCGCCGCGCCGCGTGATCGTCGCGAGCTTCTCGAGCCACGTGCACCGGGTGCAGCAGGTCATCGACGCGGCCGCGGCCAATGGCCGCCGCGTCGCCTTCCTCGGCCGCTCGATGGTGCGCAACATGACGATCGCGGAAGACCTGGGCTACCTCACGGTGCCGCCGGGTGTGCTCATCGACTACAAGAAGGCCCAGGACCTCCCCGACGACAAGATCGTCTATATGTCGACCGGTTCGCAGGGCGAGCCGATGGCGGTGCTCTCGCGCATGGCGAACATGGACCACGCGATCGAGATCGGTGCGGGCGACACGGTCATCCTGGCCTCGAGCCTCATCCCGGGCAACGAGAACGCGGTCTACCGCGTGATCGACGGGCTGACCAAGCTCGGTGCGAACGTCGTCCACAAGGGCAACGCGAAGGTGCACGTGTCGGGCCACGCGGCCGCGGGCGAGCTGCTGTACTGCTACAACATCCTCAAGCCCCGCAACGTCATGCCGATCCACGGCGAATACCGTCATCTGACCGCCAACGCGAAGCTCGCGCAGGACACCGGCATCCCGGAAGAGAACGTCATCATCGCGGAGAACGGCACGGTCGTCGACATGCGCGACGGCGTCGTCAAGGTCGTCGGACAGCTCGACCTCGGTTTCGTCTACGTCGACGGGTCGACGGTCGGCGAGATCACGGATGCCGACCTCAAAGACCGTCGCACGCTCGGTGAAGAGGGCTTCATCTCGATCATCGTCGTGGTCGACTCCGCCACCGGCAAGATCATCACGGGTCCGGAGATCCACGCCCGCGGCTTCGCCGAGGACGACAAGGTGTTCGACGACGTCAAGCCGAAGATCGCCGCCGCGCTCACCGAGGCGGCGCAGTCGGGTGTGCGCGACTCGCACGCCCTCTCGCAGGTGGTGCGCCGGACGATCGGACGCTGGGTGAACCAGCGTCTGCGCCGTCGCCCGATGATCGTGCCCCTCGTCATCGAGGCGTAACACCTGGCCGGTACCCTCTGCCCATGCCCGCGTCGTTCCGCATCCGCCCCGCCGTGCAGGCCGACGGCGGCTTCCTCGGCGACATGGTCGTCGAGGCGGCGAACTGGCGGCAGGGCGGCGAGCGCCCGAAGCACCAGGTGATGACCCACCCCGACCACAACCGCTACGTGTCCGGGTGGATGCGGCCGGGCGATGCGGGTTTCGTCGCCCTCGACGGGCAGGACCAGCAGATCGGTGCCGCGTGGTACCGGATGCTGCCCCGCACCGATCCCGGGTTCGGCTATGTCGGCACGGGGGTTCCGGAGCTCATCATCGGCGTCCGCCCCATCTGGCGTGCGCACGGCGTCGGGCGCGCCCTGCTGCAGCAGCTGTGCCAGCACGCCCGCGGGCAGGGGTTCGCGCGCATCAGCCTGTCGGTCGAGCGGGGCAATCACGCGCAGCAGCTGTACCGCAGCGAAGGGTTCGCCATCACGCAGGCCGGGCACGGACGCGACACGATGGTCAAACGCCTGCGCTGATGATCGCGCCGCGTCAATCCGCGGTTCTCCGGCATCCGGCGCCTACCGTGGACTAATGGCCAGGAGCACCAGCACGCCCACGAACGCCCGCGCGTCCGCGAAGGGCTCCTCCCCGCGCGCTCGGAAGAGCGAGCCGGCCCCGAAGCGCTACGTCGACGAGGCCGAGAAGCCGCCCGTGGCGGCGCGCGCGTGGATGGGTCTCGCGCACATGACCGGCGGGATGTTCCGCGCATTCGGCCCTGAGACCCTCGAGAAGGATCAGCGCCGCGACGGATTCCCGTTCTTCCTCGTCCTCCTCGCCGTCGCCGGCGCGGTCGTCGAGTGGTTCCTCATCGGAACGGACGTCGGCACGAACATCAGCGCGTTCAGCGTGGGCGCCCTCGTCGGCCGCGTGGCGTTCATCCTGCCGGTGCTGCTGCTGATCCTCGCGGGCTGGCTGTTCCGGCATCCGTCATCGGTCCACGACAACGGGCGCATCGGCATCGGCTTCGGGCTGTTCGTCCTGTCGATCGCCGCGTTCTGCCACGTCGCCGGGGGTCGCCCGCAGCCGAAGGGCGGACTGCCGTCGCTCAGCGAGGCCGGTGGCCTGTTCGGCTGGATGGTGGGGGAGCCCCTCGCGCTCCTCACGCCCGTGGGTGCGTACATCGTGCTCTCGGTGATCACGTTCTTCAGCGTGCTCATCATCACCAAGACCCCGCCCAACCGCATCGGACGCCGCCTCGGAGACCTGTATGCCTGGATGTTCGGCGCCGAGCGTCCGAAATCACCGGCCGCCGGGACGGTGTCCTTCACGCCCGACGCGACCGAATCCGGCGATCCCGCCCTGCCCTGGTGGCGGCGCAACAAGTCGGGTCGCGAGGAGGATGCCGACGGCAACCTCGGTTCGGACGACCTGACCGCGCTCCTCGATCCCCACGGCATCGGCGGGTTCGATCAGGCCATCGTCGCCGACCCGCTCCCGCCGGCACCCCTCGAGGATGCGCCGACGGAGATCATCGATCCGGCCGTGATCGCCCACGCGAAGAAGGCGGCGCGCACCTCCGGCACCGCCCTGCGCGAAGACAGCGGTGAGATCGTCCTCGACGACGGCCTGCTTCCGGGCCTCTCGGCGCTCGGCGACGACCACGACGGACGTCCGCCGGTGGCTCCCTACCGTCTGCCGTCGGTGGGGGCACTGGCCGAGGGCACGCCGCCCAAGGCGCGCTCCGAGGCGAACGACCGCGTCGTGGCGGCGCTGACGAACGTCTTCGAGCAGTTCTCCGTCGACGCCCGGGTCACGGGCTTCTCCCGCGGACCGACGGTGACGCAGTACGAGGTGTCGCTCGGCCACGGCGTGAAGGTCGAGCGCATCACCGCGCTCACCAACAACATCGCCTACGCCGTCGCCTCCAACGAGGTGCGCATCCTGGCGCCGATCCCCGGCAAGAGCGCCATCGGCGTGGAGATCCCCAACGCCGACCGCGAGATCGTGACCCTCGGCGACGTGCTGCGCTCGCCCG
>JACEFY010000111.1 GCA_016807485.1 Stenotrophomonas maltophilia
TGCCCTCCCGCATCCGGCACTACATCGACGGCGCCTTCGTCGACTCGCAGGACGGCGCCACGTTCGACGTGCTCGAGCCGGTGGAGGGCGAGGTCTACGCGCAGGCCGCCGCGGGCAAGAAGGCCGACATCGACCGCGCCGTCGCCGCCGCGCGCCGCGCCTTCACCGACGGACCGTGGCCGAGGATGCTGCCGCGCGAGCGCAGCCGCATCCTCCACCGCGTCGCCGACATCGTCGAGTCGCGCGATGCGCGGCTGGCCGAACTCGAGTCGTTCGATTCGGGTCTGCCGATCACCCAGGCGCTCGGCCAGGCGCGCCGCGCGGCCGAGAACTTCCGCTTCTTCGCCGACCTCGTCGTCGCGCAGACCGACGACGCCTTCAAGGTCCCGGGCCGTCAGCTCAACTACGTCAACCGCAAGCCGATCGGCGTCGCCGGCCTCATCACCCCGTGGAACACGCCGTTCATGCTCGAGTCGTGGAAGCTCGGTCCCGCGCTCGCGACGGGCAACACCGTCGTGCTCAAGCCGGCCGAGTTCACGCCGCTGTCGGCGTCGCTTTGGGCCGGCATCTTCGAGGAGGCGGGCGTGCCCCAGGGCGTGTTCAACCTCGTGAACGGGCTGGGCGAGGATGCCGGCGACGCGCTCGTGAAGCATCCGGATGTCCCTCTCATCTCGTTCACGGGCGAAAGCTCGACGGGCCAGCTGATTTTCGCGAACGCGGCGCCCTTCCTCAAGGGGCTCTCGATGGAGCTCGGCGGCAAATCGCCCGCGATCGTCTTCTCCGACGCCGACCTCGACGCCGCGATCGACGCGACGATCTTCGGCGTCTTCTCACTCAACGGCGAGCGCTGCACGGCCGGCTCCCGGATCCTCGTGGAGCGCGCCGTCTACGACGAGTTCGTGGAGCGGTACGCCGCCCAGGCGCGGCGCGTGCGGGTCGGCTACCCGCACGACCCGACGACGGAGGTCGGCGCCCTCGTGCACCCCGAGCACTTCGCGAAGGTGATGTCGTACGTCGAGCTCGGCAAGACGGAGGGCCGCCTCGTGGCCGGCGGCGGACGGCCGGAGGGCTTCGCGACGGGCAACTTCGTCCAGCCCACCGTGTTCGCCGACGTGCCATCCGATGCGCGCATCTTCCAGGAGGAGATCTTCGGGCCGGTCGTCACGATCACCCCGTTCGACACGTGGCAGGAGGCGCTCGCGCTCGCCAACGACACGAAGTACGGCCTCGCCGCCTACCTCTGGACGAACGACCTGCGCGGGGCGCACAACTTCGCGCAGTCGCTCGAGACGGGGATGGTGTGGCTGAACTCCAACAACGTCCGCGACCTCCGCACGCCGTTCGGCGGCGTCAAGGCGTCCGGACTCGGGCACGAGGGCGGCTACCGCTCGATCGACTTCTACACCGACCAGCAGGCCGTGCACATCACGCTCGCCTACGAGCCCCACAACCCGACCTTCGGCAAGGACGCCCGCTGACATGAGTACCGCCAAGACCCGCACGTCGTCCGGCTTCTTCGTCTCCCCGGAGGCGCCGATCCACTCGGACGACCCGATCGAGACGCCGACCGCTCCTGCGCCCGACATCCTCCGCTGCGCCTACATGGACCTCGTCGTCACCGATCTCGCAGCATCGCGCGTCTTCTACGTCGACGTGCTGGGCCTCCACGTCACCGAAGAGGACGAGGAGGCGATCTACCTCCGCAGCACCGAGGAGTTCATCCACCACAACCTCGTGCTCCGCACGGGACCCGTCGCCGCGGTCGCCGCGTTCTCGTACCGGGTGCGCTCGGCGGCGGAGCTCGATCGGGCCGTCGCGTTCTATGAGGAACTCGGATGCCGCGTCGAGCGGCGGCCGGAGGGGTTCACGAAGGGCATCGGCGACTCGGTGCGCGTGACCGACCCGCTCGGCTTCCCGTACGAGTTCTTCTACGACGTGCAGCACGTCGAGCGCCTGTCGTGGCGGTACGACCTGCACACGCCGGGAGAGCTCGTGCGTCTGGACCACTTCAACCAGGTCACGCCGGACGTGCCGCGCGCCGTGAACTTCATGCAGTCGCTGGGTTTCCGGGTGACCGAAGACATCCAGGACGAGACGGGCACCGTCTACGCCGCGTGGATGCGACGCAAGCCGACCGTGCACGACACCGCGATGACCGGCGGCGACGGCCCGCGCATGCACCACGTCGCCTTCGCGACACACGAGAAGCACAACATCCTCGCGATCTGCGACAAGCTCGGGGCGCTGCGCAGGTCGGACGCCATCGAGCGCGGACCCGGTCGGCACGGCGTGAGCAACGCCTTCTACCTGTACCTGCGCGACCCCGACGGACACCGGGTCGAGATCTACACGCAGGATTACTACACGGGCGACCCAGACAATCCCGTCATCACGTGGGACGTGCACGACAACCAGCGCCGCGACTGGTGGGGCAACCCGGTCGTGCCGTCGTGGTACACCGAGGCGTCGCTCGTGCTCGACCTCGACGGCAACCCGCAGCCGGTCCGCCCCCGCACCGACGACTCCGAGATGGCGGTCACGATCGGCGCCGACGGCTTCAGCTACACGCGCCCGGACGCCGGCGAGGCCGCCACGCCCGAGTCGACGCAGGGCGAGTACAAGCTGGGCCACCAACTCTGACACGGCATCACCGTCACGCTTTCACCCCCCGCCGCTCCCGTCTTGAACACCCTGGCGGATCAACACGGGAGCATCGCATGAACACAGGAGAAGAAGGATGCTCACGACGCAGCAGCGCGCGACCATCGCGGATGAGCTGGCAGAAGCCGATCGCGCGCACACGGTCATCTCCCGGATCACGGCACGGCATCCGGATGCGACGGTGGCGGATGCCTACGCGATCCAGGAGCTCTGGCGCGACCGGATGATCGCGGCCGGGCGCACCCTCGTCGGACGGAAGATCGGCCTGACGTCGAAGGCGATGCAGCAGGCCACCGGCATCACCGAACCCGACTACGGCGTCATGTTCGACGACACGGTGTTCGCCTCCGGCGCCGAGATCGAGGTCGACCGCTTCTCGAACGTGCGCATCGAGGTGGAGCTCGCGTTCGTCCTGAAGACGCCGCTGGTCGGCCCCGACTGCACCCTCGACGAGGCGCTCGCCGCGATCGACTACGCCGTGCCCGCGCTCGAGGTGCTCAACTCGCACATCGAGCTCGACGGCCGGACGATCGTCGACACCATCAGCGACAACGCCGCGTACGGCGCGATGATCCTCGGCGATGTGCACCGCCGCCCCGATGAGGTCGACCTGCGGTGGGTTCCGGGAGTGCTCTCCCGGAACGGCGAGGTCGAGGAGACGGGCGTCGCCGCCGGGGTGCTCGGTCACCCGGCGAGCGGTGTCGCCTGGCTCGCGAACAAGGTGAACCAGCACGGCACGCGGCTCGAAGCCGGCGAGATCATCCTCGCGGGATCCTTCACCCGGCCGATGTGGGTCGCGCGCGGCGACGAGGTTCTGGCCGAGTATGGACCGATGGGAGAGATCACATGCCGCTTCGTCTGACGTTCCGAGATGCGCTCGCGGAGGCCTCCCGCCCGCTCGCGGGGATGTGGGTGTGCTCCGGCTCGCCGGTGGTCGCCGAGATCGTCGCGGGCGCCGGGCTCGACTGGCTGCTCATCGACATGGAGCACTCCCCCCACAGTCTCGAATCGGTGCTCGCGCAGCTGCACGCCGTCGCGGGCTCCGCGTCGACGCCGGTCGTCCGCGTGCCCATCGGCGACGCCGTCACGATCAAGCAGGTGCTCGACCTCGGGGCGCAGAACATCCTCGTGCCGATGGTCTCCACGCCGGCTGAGGCGCGCGCGGCGGTCGCCGCCGTGCGCTATCCCCCGCGGGGCGCTCGGGGGGTCGGCTCGGCGCTCGCACGTTCGGCGCGCTGGAACCGTGTCGCCGACTACCTCGAGAACGCGGATGCCTATGTCTCGCTGTTCGTGCAGATCGAGACGGCCGCGGGCGTCGACCATGCCGCCGAGATCGCCGCGGTCGACGGGGTCGACGGGGTCTTCGTCGGCCCGTCCGACCTCGCCGCATCGCTCGGCTTCCTCGGCGACCAGACGCATCCCGAGGTCGTCGCCGCGGTGCGGCGCGCGTTCGACGCCGTGCGATCGGCCGGCAAGCCCGTCGGCGTCAACGCCTTCGATCCGGCCGTCGCCGAGGCGTACGTCGAGGCCGGGGCCGCATTCGTCCTCGTCGGCGCCGACGTCGCCCTCCTCGCCCGAGGATCCGAGGCGCTGGCCGCACGGTGGACTCCGGATGCCGGCGACGCCCGCGCATCATACTGACGCCGAGAACTTCATGTAAACGTCACGCGCCGCACGCGCCCGCGTGGCACGCTGGGACGATGCAGCGCACCGTCTCCAGTCGCATCGTCCTGAATGTCACCGAGGCAGCCGACCTCGTGTTCGCGATCGCGGTGAGCCGCGCGTACACCCCGACCGTCGAGTCGCTCGTCGCGACCGTGGACGGCGCCCCCGTCGACGTCCACGAGGTCGACGACATCCACGGCGGCCGCCTGCACCGCGTGACCGCCCAGCCGGGCGAGTTCGTCGTCGACTATTCCGCGACCATCGACGGCGTGGGCGCCGACCTGGAGGCCGACGAGGCGGCCGAGCTCGTCTACGTGCGGCCGAGTCGCTACGCCGAATCCGACTCGCTCGCGCCGACCGCCGCCGCGGAGTTCGCGGGCATCGACGAGCCGGCAGCGCTGCTCCCGGCCGTCTCCTCGTGGGTCGGCACGCACCTGAGCTACGTGAGCGGATCGTCGCTGCCGACCGACGGCGCCACCCGCACGCTCATGAACCGCCAGGGTGTGTGCCGCGACTACGCCCACCTGTGCGTCGCCCTGCTGCGGGCGCGGGGAGTGCCGGCCCGCCTCGTCGCCGTCTACGCGCCCGGGCTCGTGCCGATGGACTTCCACGCGGTCGCCGAAGCATGGATCGACGGCTCCTGGCGGGTGGTGGATGCCACCACCCTCGCCCCGCGTCAGACCCTCGTGCGCATCGCGACCGGGCGGGATGCCGCCGACACGGCCTTCCTCAACGTGCTGAGCGGGCGCGCCGATCTCGTCTCGACCGAGATCACCGCCGTCGCCGACGCGCTCCCGTCGGACGACATCGATCAGCTCGCGACGATCGCCTGAGGCACGGCAGGAATGACGACCCGCGCGGCCGTCGAGGTCGAGAACCTGACCCGGCACTACGGATCGTTCGTCGCCGTCGACGACGTCTCGTTCGACATCGCCGAGGGTGAGACGTTCGCCCTCCTCGGGCCCAACGGCGCCGGGAAGTCGACGACGATCGAGATCCTCGAGGGGTACCGCGACCGTACCTCCGGCCGTGTCGCCGTGCTCGGCGTCGACCCGCAGCACGGCGGCCTCGACTGGAAGGCGCGCCTCGGGATCGTGCTGCAGAGTTCCGGCGAGTCGGGCCTGGTCACCGTGCGCGAGCAGCTCTCCCACTTCGCGGGGTACTACCCGCATCCGCGCGACGTCGACGAGGTGATCGCCGCGATCGGGCTCGAAGGGCGCGAGAAAGTGCAGATCCGGCGTCTTTCGGGCGGACAGCGGCGGCGGGTCGACGTCGGCCTCGGCATCATCGGCAACCCCGCGCTCCTCTTCCTCGACGAGCCGACCACGGGGTTCGACCCCGAGGCGCGGCGTCAGTTCTGGGAGCTCATCCGCTCGCTGAAGGCGGAGGGCACCAGCATCCTCCTGACGACGCACTACCTCGACGAGGCGGCGCAGCTGGCCGACCGGGCGGGCGTCATCGCCGGGGGCCGGATCGTGGCGCTCGGCGGCATCGACGAGATCGGAGGAGCCGCCGCCCGTGTTCCGATCGTCCGCTGGCGCGACGCCGGCGGCACCGTGCGGGAGGAGCGCGCCGACGCACCCGGTCTGCGCGTCGCGGCGCTCGTGGCCGAGCACGGCGAGCTGGAGGCGCTCGAGGTCGTCCGGCCCAGTCTGGAAGACGTCTACCTCGATCTCATCGCCGCGCACGAGGCGAACGACACCGAGGAGGTGCCGGCATGACCGTCGACACGCGGCCGCTCGTCTGGGTCACGCCGCTGCCGGCCGGACGCACCCTGCGCCTCGGTCTCGACCGCATCCGGTACGAAGTGGTGGGCTACTTCCGGCAGACCGACACGGTCTTCTTCACCTTCCTGTTCCCCCTGCTCATGCTGACGATCTTCTCCACCGCCTTCAGCAGCCAGACCTTCGGGCCCCCGGGTGAAGAACTCAGCGCCGCGGCCTACTACCTGCCCGCGATGATGGCGGCCGGCATCCTCCTGTCGGGTCTGCAGAACCTCGGCGTCGATATCGCGATGGAGCGCAGCGACGGCACCCTGAAGCGCCTCGGCGGCACGCCGCTGCCGGTCGTCAGCTATTTCATCGGCAAGCTCGGGCAGGTCTTCGTCACCGCGACGCTGCAGGCGGCGCTCATCATCGCGATCTCGGCACTCGCGTTCGGGGTGCCGCTGCCGACCGATCCGGAGTCGTGGGCGACGTTCGCGTGGGTCTTCGTGCTGGGCGTCACCACCTCGGCCGTTCTCGGCATCGCCATCTCCGCACTCCCCCGCAGCGGCAGGTCGGCGACGGCGGTGATCATCCCCATCGCGCTCATCCTGCAGTTCATCTCCGGCGTCTACCTGACCTTCTCCATCCTCCCCAGCTGGCTGCAGTCGGTGGCGAACGTCTTCCCGCTGCGGTGGATGGCGAGCGGGATGCGCGCCGCCTTCCTCCCGGCGTCGTTCGAGTCCGGGGAGCCGGGAGAGACCTGGGCGCTCGCGACCGGCGCCGGAGTGCTCGTCGCGTGGCTCGTGGTCGGCCTCATCGTCTGCCGCATGACCTTCCGCTGGATCCGCAAAGACGGCTGACGCGGCACTTCCGCGCGGACGGGCGTCGTGGCACAGTGAGGGCATGAAGACCTGGATCGTGCGATTTGCCTCGCTGTACGTGTTCAACCTGGTGGTCCTCCTCCTCATCGGACTGCTCCTCCCGAACGTGAGCGTCGGCTGGGCCGCGCTCTGGGCTTCGGTCGTGCTCACT
>JACEFY010000112.1 GCA_016807485.1 Stenotrophomonas maltophilia
CCGATGGAGAAGAGCGCGAGGATGATCGGCGCGACGAAGAGCAGCCCCACGGTCGCGGCGATCGCGCCGGCGCCGTTGCGGATGATGAAGCCCCACCCGAGCCCGATGAGGCCGAAAGCCGCCATCGCGAGCAGGCTGTAGGCCAGCGGGATCGTGGACGCATCCGCATCGCTCCAGTCGATGCCGGCGTCGCCGAGGAGCGGCGCCGTCGCGGCGACCGCGATCAGCGTGCTGACGGCGACGGTGACGACGAGGAAGAGCGCGACGGCCAGCGCCTTGGCGAGGAGGACCACGCCGCGGCGCGGCTCGGCGGTGAGGGTCGAGCGGATCATGCCGGTGGAGTACTCGCCGGTGATGGCCATGGCCCCGAAGATGCCCGCGACGAGCATCGTGAACTGCATCGGCGCGGTGATCGCACCCACGGCCGGGAAGTCGCCGCCGAAGTCGCGGGAGGCGGCGCTGACGAGCAGAGCGATCCCCACGGAGAGGAGGATCGTGATGCCGAGCGACCACCACGTCGATCGGAGGGTGGCGAGCTTCAGGATCTCGCTGCGCAGCACGCGCGGGAAGGTGAGTCGTGCCGTGCGCGGCACGCCGGTCTGCGCGCGCGAGCGGGTGGGGGCGGGTGCGGTGGTCATCGGGCATCCTTCGTCTTGTACTCGACGGCGTCTTCGGTGAGCGCCAGGTAGGCGTCTTCGAGCGAGCCGGCACGGGGCGAGAGTTCGTGGAGGGCGATGCCGTGGGCTGCGGCGGTGTCGCCGATGGCGGCTGCGGCGAGCCCGGTGACCTCCAGCACCCCCCGGGCGAGCGCTGTGACACTCACGTCGGGTCCGCCGATGGCGGCGGCGAGGTCGGCGGCGCGCGGGCTCCGCACGGTGACGACCGTGCGTGTCCACGCGCCGACGAGGTCGTCGAGGGAGGCATCTGCGAGCACGCGGCCCTTCCCGAGGACGATGACGTGGTCGGCGGTGAGGGCCATCTCGCTCATCAGATGGCTCGACAGGAGCACCGTGCGGCCCTCGGCGGCGAGCGCGCGCACGAACTGGCGCACCCAGATGACGCCCTCGGGGTCGAGTCCGTTGACCGGCTCGTCGAGGATGAGCGTGCGCGGGTCGCCGAGCAGCGCGGTCGCGATTCCGAGCCGCTGCCCCATCCCGAGGGAGAACTTGCCCGCCCGACGGCGGGCGACCGACTCGATGCCGGTGAGGGCGATGACCTCGTCGACCCGCGACGACGGGATGCCGTGGGTTGCGGCCATGGCGAGCAGATGGCCGCGCGCGCTCCGGCCCGTGTGCACCGCCTTCGCGTCGAGGAGCACACCGACCTCCGTCAGCGGGGAGCGCAGCGAGCCGTACGTGCGCCCGTCGACGGTGACCGAACCCGAGGTCGGCGCATCCAGCCCCACGATCATGCGCATGGTGGTGGACTTGCCGGCGCCGTTCGGCCCGAGGAATCCGGTGACTTTGCCCGATTGCACGGTGAAGGAGGCGTCGGAGACCGCCGACTTCTCGCCGAAGCGCTTGGTGAGGTTCTCTGCAACGATCATGCTTTCGACGCTACGCATGTCGGCGCCATGATGCATCCGACCTCAGGATGAGGAACGGGCGACGGCCTCCACCCGAAGGGGGAGACCGCCGCCCGTGCGTCCTGTGGTCCCGAGCCTATTGCGCGTCGCGCTCTTGCACCGCGATCGCGCGTTCGACGCCGGCGAGGTTCTCGCTGACGAGGCGGCGCAGTGCCGGCGGTGCGTCGGCGTGGACCTCAAGCCAGCCGCGCGTCGCGTCCCGCAGCGACGCGTCGGCCAGCGGCGCCGGGTACAGCCCGACGATGAGGTAGTTCGCGATCTGATACGTCCGCGACTCCCAGATCGGCAGCAGCATGTCGAAGTACGGGGCGACGAACTGCGGCAGCGCGGCGACGCCCGCCGGGTGGGTGAGACCCAGTGCGGCCGAGCGGATGACGGTGTTCGGCAGACCTTCGGAGCCGACGAGCGAATCCCAGGCGACCTGCTTCTCGGCGACGCTCGGGAGAGCCGCCTTCGCCTGCGCGGCGAACTCGCCCCCCTTCGCGGTGTTGTCGGCCGCCAGCGCGGCGTCGATGTCGGCGGCCGTCACGAGGCCACCGGCGGCGAGCGAGACGAGAAGCGCCCACGACAGGTCGGCGTCGATCTCGAGGCGGTCGAGCACCGTGTCGCCGTCGCGGAGGGCGCGGACGGCCTCCCACTGGGCGGGGGTCGCGGCGGCGGAGGCGAACGCGGTCACGAACTGCAGCTGGCTGTCGCTGCCGGACTCGGCCGCCCGGGCGAGCGCCCAGAGGCCGTCGGCGACCTTCTCGCGCGTCGCGTCCCGCTTCTCCGGGGCGACGTAGGAGTTCGCCGCGAGCTGCAGCTGGCCGAGGGTCGTCCGGACGGTGGTCGACTCGGTCTCGGCGCCGATGTTGCGCAGCACCAGGTCGACGTAGTCGGATGCCGACGCCTCCGCGTCGCGCGTCTGGTCCCAGGCGGCACCCCACACGAGCGAGCGCGCGAGCGGGTCGGTGATCTTGCCGAGATGGGCGATCGCGGTCTGCAGCGACCGGGCGTCGAGCCGGATCTTCGCGTAGGCGAGGTCGCCGTCGTTGAGGAGCACGAGGTCGGGCTGCGGGTGCCCCTTCAGCTCCGGGACCTCGGTGAGGTCGCCGTCGACGTCGAGCTCGACCTGGTGCACGCGGACGAGCGCGTCGCCCTCCAACGAGTAGAAGCCCACGCCCAGGCGGTGCGGACGGATCGTGGGGTAGTCCGCCGGGGCGGTCTGCACGATGGCGAAGCGCGTGATGACGCCGTCGGCGTCGGTCTTGATCTCGGGGGAGAGGGTGTTCACCCCTGCCGTCTCGAGCCACTTCTTCGACCACGACTCGAGTTCGCGGCCGCTCGTGGCCTCGAGCTCGACGAGCAGGTCGCTGAGTTCGGTGTTGCCCCACGCGTGCTTCTGGAAGTACTGCGACACTCCCGCGAAGAACGCCTCGATGCCGACCCACGCGGCGAGCTGCTTGAGGACCGAGCCGCCCTTCGCGTAGGTGATGCCGTCGAAGTTCACCTGCACGTCTTCGAGGTCGTTGATAGTCGCCACGACGGGGTGCGTCGACGGAAGCTGGTCCTGGCGGTAGGCCCAGGTCTTCTCCATCGCGTTGAAGGTCGTCCACGCCTCGGTCCACTCGGTGGCCTCCGCGGTCGCGATCGTCGAGGCCCACTCGGCGAAGGACTCGTTGAGCCAGAGGTCGTTCCACCACTTCATGGTCACGAGGTCGCCGAACCACATGTGGGCGAGCTCGTGCAGGATCGTCACAACGCGACGCTCCTTGACGGCGTCGGTGACCTTCGAGCGGAAGACGTACGTCTCGGTGAAGGTGACCGCGCCCGCGTTCTCCATCGCGCCGGCGTTGAACTCGGGGACGAACAGCTGGTCGTACTTCGCGAACGGGTACGGCACGCCGAACTTCTCCTCGTAGTACGCGAAGCCTTCGCGTGTCTTGTCGAAGATGTAGTCGGCGTCGAGGTGCTGCCACAGGCTCTTGCGGCCGTAGACGCCGAGGGGGATCACCCGGCCGGACGCGCTCTCCAGCTCGGAGAAGGTCTCCTCGTAGGGCCCAGCGACGAGGGCCGTGATGTACGACGAGATGCGCGGGGTCGGCTCGAAGGTCCACGTGCCGCTGTCGCCGTCGATGACGGGTGCGGGGGTCGGCGAGTTCGAGATGACCTTCCACGCCGCCGGTGCCGTCACGGTGAACTGGAACGTGGCCTTGAGGTCGGGCTGCTCGAACACGGCGAACACGCGACGGGAGTCGGGCACCTCGAACTGCGAGTAGAGATACACCTCGCCGTCCACCGGGTCGACGAAGCGGTGCAGGCCTTCACCCGTGTTGGTGTAGAGGCCGTCGGCGTCGACGACGAGGACGTTCTCGGCGGCCAGACCGTCGAGCGCGATCCGCGAATCGGCGAATGCGGTGGCCGGGTCGATCGCGCGACCGTTGAGGGTGATCTCGTGCACGTCGCGCGCGATCAGGTCGACGAAGGTCGAGGCGCCCTCGTCGGCGGTGAAGCGGATGACGGTGCGCGTGCGGAACACCTCCGCACCGGTGGTCAGATCGAGCGCGATCTCGTAGGCGCTCGTGTCGACGATCGCGCGGCGCTCCTGCGCCTCGCTGCGGGTGAGGTTCTCTCCAGGCACTGCGGTACTCCCATGGGGTGAGGGTGTGCCACCGCGGACGGGCGCTGCTGGCGCCGACGGCAACCCGACCAGCCTACGGCTTCATAGGATGGGGGGCATGCGCATCCACATCGCCACGGACCACGCGGGCCTGGAGTTCTCGACCCAGCTGCAGCATCACCTGGCCGAGCTGGGACACGACATCGTCGACCACGGTCCGCTCGAATACGATCCGCTCGACGACTACCCGGCCTTCTGCATCCGTGCCGCCCAGGGTGTCGTGCGCGATCAGAATGCCGGCATCCCGACGCTCGGTGTCGTCTTCGGCGGATCGGGCAACGGCGAGCAGATCGCGGCGAACAAGGTGGTGGGGGTCCGCGCGGCGCTGGTCTGGAGCATTGCGACCGCGGAACTGGCCCGTGAGCACAATGACGCGAACGTCATCTCGATTGGCGCACGCCAGCACACCGTCGAGGAGGCCATCGGCTTCATCGATCGCTTCATCGAGACGCCGTTCTCCGGCGAGGAGCGCCACGTCCGCCGCATCGCGCAGCTGGCCGCGTTCGAGGCCGACGGATCGCTCCAGCCCGACCCTCGCGCCGAAACGCCCCAGGACGGGGCATCGGCGTAGTGCCCGAGGGTCATTCCGTCCACCGCATCGCCCGTCAGTTCGACCACAACATCGTCGGGCGCCGAGTGGCGGCGTCGAGCCCGCAGGGGCGGTTCGCCGAGGGCGCCGCGATCATCGACGGTCGCACGGCGACCGAGGTGCGCGCCGTCGGCAAGCAGATGTTCCTCGAGTTCGACGACGACCTCTGGCTGCGGGTGCATCTCGGCATGTACGGCGCGTGGGACTTCGCGGGGGAGATCACGGTGGATCCCACGATCGCCTCGGCGAACGGACGCATGGGCCAGACCAACCACCGCGGCACCGACGCGCCGGCGATCCTCGACGCGGCGGGCGAGAACTCCCTCTCCTCGATCGGCGCACCGCGGCGCACCCGGGTGAACGTGCGGATGAGCGAGCAGACGACGGGTCTCGGCGACGCCGCCGACGAATGGCCGCCGCCCGTCGTGGGTCAGGTGCGCCTGCGGCTCCTGAGCGAGGTGACCTGCGCCGACCTCCGCGGGCCGACCGCGTGCGAGCTGCGCACCGCCGACGAGATCGCCGCGATCGTCCTGAAGCTCGGACCCGACCCGCTCGTGGGGGATCCGGCCGAGGGCGAAGAGCGCTTCGTGGCGGTCGTGCGCCGCAAGCCCACGCCCATCGGACTCCTCCTCATGGACCAGAGCGTCGTCAGCGGCATCGGCAACGTCTACCGCGCGGAGCTGCTCTTCCGTGCGCAGCTGAACCCGCACACGCCCGGACGCGATGTGCCGGAGGAGACCGTCCGCGCGCTCTGGCGCGACTGGGTGCGGCTCCTCGCCATCGGGGTCGAGACCGGTCAGATGATGACGATGGACGACCTGGATGCCGACGCCTACCGGCGCGCAATGGCACACCGGGACGATCGGCATTGGGTCTACCATCGCGCCGGCCTGCCGTGCCGGGTCTGCGGCACGGCGATCGTGCTGGAGGAGATGGCGACCCGCAAGCTCTACTGGTGCCCGCAGTGCCAAGCGTGAGGACGACATGAGACAGAACCCGAGCTTCGCGATGACGGATGTGGCGGAGCTCCGTCGCGTCATCGATCAGAACCCGTGGATGACGCTCGTGAGCGCCGCCCCCGACGGCCTCGTCGCCTCGCACTATGCGGTGCTCCTCGACGAAGACCGCGACGACCTGACGATCGTCGGTCACGTCGGTCGTCCCGACGATGCGATCCACGGACTGGGGGAGCGCGAGCTGCTCGTCGTCGTGCAGGGGCCGCACGGCTACATCTCGCCGGCCTGGTACGGCGACGGCCCGAACGTCCCGACGTGGAACTTCGTCTCCGTGCACCTGTCCGGGATGCCCGAGGTGCTGACGCCGGAGGAGAACCTCGTCGTGCTGGATCGACTCGTGCGGCACTTCGAATCGGGACGGCCCGATCCGCGGTTCCTTTGGGAGCGGCCGAACGACGCGGACTACGTCGCGAAGCTCGAACGCGGCACGGTCGGCTTCCGCCTCACCCCCACGAAGGTCGTCGCGAAGCGGAAGCTGAGCCAGAACCGCCCGGACGAGGTCGTCGACGAGATCATCCTGCAGCTCGAACGGGGGAGCGGCCCCTACGTCGACCCGCGGCTGCCCGCGGAGATGCGCCGCGCGCACGACGCGCTGCGCGCCGCACGGGGCGCGCGATGAGCCCCGCCCGCGGCGAGCGCGTCGACGTCATCGCGAACGCGCGGCTCACCGGCGGCGATCGCCTCGACCCGTTCGGCGCCGACCTGGTCGACCTCCACCTGTCGCAGGGGCGCGTCGCCGACATCGCCCCGGCGCGAGCGCTGCCGCGCCGCGGCGCGGTGCTCGATGCGGCGGGCGGATGGGTGATCCCCGGTCTCTGGGACCACCACGTGCACACCGTGCAGTGGGCCCTCGTCGCGCAGCGGGAGGACCTCTCCGCCACCGTGTCCGCTGCAGAGGCCGCCGCGCAGATCGGCGGCGTGGCCCCCGGGGCGGACGGGCTCCGCGTGGGCACCGGGTTCCGCGACGCGCTGTGGCCGGACCTGCCGACGCTCGCCCTGCTCGACGCGGCGACCGGCGAC
Source organism: Stenotrophomonas maltophilia (assembly GCA_016807485.1). Classification (GTDB taxonomy): domain Bacteria; phylum Actinomycetota; class Actinomycetes; order Actinomycetales; family Microbacteriaceae; genus Microbacterium. Next base: position 6,870 of record JACEFY010000112.1, read on the forward strand.
ATCCCCACCTACCTCATCAACGCCGACGTCCACAGCGTGTGGGTGAACTCCGCGGCGTTCCGCCGCGAGGGCTTCACCCCCGACGCGTCCGGAATGCTGCGGGAGGAGCCGGCCTTCGAGATCTCGCGCCGTCTCAATGCGGCAGACCCCGACGTGAGCGACCG
>JACEFY010000113.1 GCA_016807485.1 Stenotrophomonas maltophilia
AGAAGGTCGAACTGCGCCGCGTGCGCACCCTCGCCGGTGACGCCTTCGAGATCTACCTGCACAAGACCAGCAAGGACCTGCCCCCGCAGATCGGTGTCGTCGTGGCCTACTCGGGCACCGACGCCGAGACGGCGCGCAGCATCGCGCAGCACATCTCGTTCGCCAACCCGACCTACCTCTCGCGCACGGACGTGCCCGAGGCCGAGGTCGACAAGGAGCGCGAGATCGTCACCGAGATCTCCCGCAACGAGGGCAAGCCCGAGGCTGCTCTGCCGAAGATCGTCGAGGGCCGCGTCGGCGCGTTCTTCAAGCAGGTCGCCCTGCTCGACCAGGACTACGCGAAGGACAACAAGCTGTCCGTCGCGAAGGTGGCCGAGGCCGCCGGGATCACCGTCACGGACTTCGCCCGCTTCAAGGTCGGCGCGTAAGTGATCGAAGGGGCCCGCATCCGAGTGATGCGGGCCCCTTTTCCGTGCCCCCGTTTTCGATAGTCTGCAACCGGAGAAGAGGAACCCCCGTGATCGATGAGAACACCGGACGCCGCCGCGTCCTCCTGAAACTGTCCGGCGAGGCATTCGGCGGGGGGCAGCTGGGCGTGAACCCCGACGTGGTCGGCCAGATCGCGCGCGACATCGCGGCTGCCGCGGATCGCGTCGAGATCGCGATCGTCGTCGGGGGAGGGAACTTCTTCCGCGGCGCGGAGCTCAGCCAGCGCGGCATGGACCGCGGGCGCGCCGACTACATGGGCATGCTGGGCACCGTCATGAACGCCCTGGCCCTGCAGGACTTCCTCGAGCAGGCCGGAGCGGCCACGCGCGTGCAGTCCGCGATCGCGATGACGCAGGTCGCCGAGCCCTACATCCCGCGGCGCGCGGAGCGTCACATGGAGAAGGGGCGCGTCGTGATCTTCGGCGCCGGTGCCGGTCTCCCGTACTTCTCGACCGACACGGTCGCCGCCCAGCGTGCGCTCGAGATCGGCGCCGACGAAGTGCTCGTCGCCAAGAACGGCGTCGACGGCGTCTACACCGCCGATCCGAAGAAAGATGCCGCCGCCACGAAGATCGACCGCATCACGTACCAGGATGCCCTCCAGCGCGGCCTCAAGGTGGTCGACTCGACCGCCTTCAGCCTGTGCATGGACAACGGCATCGACATGCGCGTGTTCGGGATGGAGCCGGCCGGCAACGTCACGCGTGCTCTCCTGGGAGAACCGATCGGCACGCTCGTCACCGTCTGAGTGCGGCGACCGCCCGGCACTAGACTTGCAAGGACGTACCGACGAATGGAGTGACCGTGATCGCCGAGATCCTGGCAGACACGAAGACGCGCATGGACCGAGCGGTCGAGGCGGCGAAAGACGACTTCTCGACCGTCCGCACGGGGCGCGCGAACCCGCAGCTCTTCCAGAAGATCCTGGTCGACTACTACGGTTCGCCCACGCCGCTGGCACAGCTCGCCTCGCTCAACAACCCGGAGGCGCGTACCCTCCTCGTCACGCCCTATGACAAGGGCGCGCTGAAGGCGATCGAGCAGGCCATCCGCGACACCCCGAACATCGGGGCGAACCCGACCAACGACGGCAACATCATCCGCGTCACGCTCCCCGAGCTCACGGCCGACCGGCGCAAAGAGTACGTCAAGATCGTCCGGACGAAGGGCGAGGACGCCAAGGTCCACCTCCGCGGCATCCGTCGGAAGTCGAAGGACGAACTGGACGCCCTCAAGAGCGAGGTCGGAGAAGACGACCTCGCCCGCGGCGAGAAGGAACTCGACGCCCTCACGCGCGCGCACGTCGACGAGATCGACGAGGCACTCAAGCGCAAAGAGGCCGAACTCCTCGAGGTCTGAAGCCCTCCGATGAGCGATCCCTCGGAACCCGCGGCGACGGAGGATGCCGTCCCGCCCTCGCGCGCCGCGCGACGGGCGTCGGACGCCGGTCCGACGTTCCAGTCGCACGTCCGGGCAGCCCGGAGCGAGCTCGAACAGCAGGTCGGTCGGGCCCGGGCGGACTTCGAGCAGGTGCAGGAGCGGATCAACGAGCGCACCGGTCGCAACCTCCTGCTGGCGATCCTCATCTCGCTGGCGATCGGCGCAGTGGTCCTCGGCTCGCTCCTCTTCGTCAAGTGGCTGTTCCTCTTCTTCGCGCTTCCGGTGTGTCTGCTCGGCGCGTTCGAGTTCGCCCGCGCCCTCCAGACGTCGGGGCGTCGGGTGGACGTCTGGCCGCAGCTGGCGGCCGGCGCGGTGATCATGGCGTCCGGCTTCTTCGTCGGCCACTGGACGCACTGGGTCATCACCTTCGCCGCCGTCGCGTTCGTGGTGGTGTGGCGGATGCTCGCCCAGATGGTCGTCGCCGACGGGCGCAGCTACGGCGACATCCTGTCGGACGTGCTCGTGGCCGGCTTCATCCCGATCTACGTGCCGTTCCTCGCGAGCTTCGCGCTGGTCCTTCTCCGTCAGGAGCAGGGCGAGTACTGGGTGCTGGCGATGCTCGTCACCGTCGTCGCCGCCGACACCGGCGCCTACGCCAGCGGGCTGGCGTTCGGGCGGCACCCGATGGCCCCGCGGATCAGCCCCAAGAAGACCTGGGAGGGCTTCGCCGGGGCGACCCTGGCCGCGGCCCTGGCGGCGACCCTGTTCGCGCTCTTCGTACTGCACGTTCCGGCGTGGGCGGGTGTCGTCTTCGGACTCGTGGTGCTCGCATCGGCCACGATCGGCGACCTCGGCGAGTCGATGATCAAGCGCGACCTCGGCATCAAGGACATGAGCTCCTGGCTCCCCGGCCACGGCGGCGTGCTCGACCGGCTCGACTCGATCCTCCCGTCGGCGCCCGCGGCGCTCGCGATGTACTTCCTCTTCTTCCCCCTGGTGAGCTCATGACAGATCCGCAGACGGCCGAGACGTCGCCGTTCCCGCACACGACCGGACGGACGAAGGGATATTCGCCCGCCGCGGTGGATGCCTTCCTCGCGCGCGCGAGAGACGCCTTCCAGTCGGACGGCGACGGCGACGTCGACGCCGGATCGGTGCGCACCGTCGCCTTCCCTCTCGTCAAGCGGGGTTACCAGGTCGCGGCCGTCGATGCCGCCCTCGGACGGATCGAAGACGCCTTCGCCGCCCGCGAGCGTGAGCGTGCCCTCTCGCGCGCGGGGGCGCGCGCCTGGGTGGGCCAGTCCCGGCAACTCGGTCAGGAGGTCCTCGACCGCCTCACCCGCCCCAAGCGGCACCGATTCGCACGCACCGGCTTCCTCCGTTACGGGTACCGCATCGACGAGGTCGACCTCGTGGCCGATCGGATCGCCCGGTTCCTCGAGGCCGGCGAGGGCGTGTCGGTCGAGCAGATCCGCACGGTCGCGTTCCGGATGCAGCGACGGGGGTACAACGAGTCCCAGGTCGACGCGGTCCTCGATGCCGTCGTCGAGGTCATGCTCGCCGTCGTGTGAGCGCGCTCTCATCGCACGCGCTCGACGTGCCCGCTAGACTCGGGGGACTGTGACTTCCGAAGCCGAGCTGGTCCCCGCCGAGGACCGCGCGATCGCCACACGGTCGACCGCGGTGAGCCGCGTACGTCCGCGTCAGCCTGCGCGCTGGTCCCGTCGGCGCGGAGTGCTCGGCACGTTCGCGGTCGTCGCCGTGGCCGGGTTCGCGGCGGCCTATGTCGGCCCGCTCGCGACGTCGAACTCCACGGCGCGTGCCGCCGAGCTCGACCCGGTGTCGCTGTACGCGACCACCATCCACGATGCGCAGGAGTACCTCGCGGCGTCGGAGGATGCGTCGGTCGATCTGGGCCGTGACGGCATCGCCTACACGGTGTACGTCACACCCACCCCGACGCCCACACCGACGCCGACGGCCACGAAGAAGGCGTCGTCGACCGCGGGCGGGGCGTCGAGCTCCGGCGGATGGTCGCCGCCCTTCGTCACGCCCGATCCGGGATCGGCGCAGGCGATCGCCTACGAGATGGTGCTCGCCCGAGGCTGGGGCGACAGCGAGTTCGCATGCCTCGTCGCACTGTGGAACAAGGAGTCGGGCTGGCGCGTCAACGCGTACAACGCCTCGAGCGGTGCGTACGGCATCCCCCAGGCGCTGCCCGGGGGCAAGATGGCGTCGGCCGGCGCGGACTGGTCGACCAACCCCGCGACGCAGATCAGCTGGGGGCTCGGCTACATCGGCGGCCGCTACGGCGCCCCGTGCGGCGCATGGGGACATTCGCAGGCCAAGGGCTGGTACTGAGCGCATGCCGCGCGCGCACCGTCGCAGGCCCGAGCCTGCCGACGACTCCTTCGACCGCCTCCTGACCGGGTGGAAGCGGAGCGAGACCCGCCGTGGCGTCACGTACACGGTGCAGCCGGTGGCGGCCGCGAAGGCGCAGAAGACCTACACCTGCCCCGGCTGCGGCCGCGACGTCGTCCCCGGTACGGCGCACGTGGTCGTGTGGCGCGCCGACGGCGTCCTGGGCGACGCGGCCGACCTCGCCGCCCGGCGGCACTGGCATTCGACCTGTTGGAAGATCGGTTGACGATGGAGATCCGCGGACCCGTACAGCTTCCGGCGCGCCGGGAGGAGATCGAGCTCCACACCCTCGACGGCCTCACACTGGTGGGGGAGCTCGCGCTTCCGGAGAGCGCCGACCCGGTCGCGACCCTGGTGACGCTGCATCCGCTGCCCACCGCGGGGGGCTTCATGGACTCGCACATCCTGCGGAAAGCCGCCGGTCGACTGCCCGCCCTCGCCGATCTCGCCGTCCTCCGCTTCAACACGCGCGGGACATCGTCTCCCCGCGGCACGAGCGAGGGCGCATTCGACGGGGGAGCGGCGGAGGAGTTCGACGTCGCCGCGGCGATGGCCTTCGTCCACGACCGTGGGCTCCCGCATCCCTGGCTCGTCGGCTGGTCGTTCGGCACGGAACTGGCGCTCAAGTACGGCCGTGACCACGCGATCGACGGCGCGATCCTGCTGTCGCCGCCGCTGCACCGCGCCACCGCGGACGAGGTGGCCGCGTGGTCGGGCGACCCGCGGCAGCTCGTGGTGGTCGTACCCGAGTTCGACGACTACCTGCGCCCCGACGCCGCGCGCGAGCGCTTCGCCGCGGTGCCGGGGGCCACGCTCATCGCCGTGGACGGTGGCAAGCACCTGTGGGTGGGAGAGACGCAGACGCGTCGCGTGCTGACCGAAATCGTCGCGGCGACGAATCCGGATGCGCTCCCGCTCCCCGTCGAGTGGGACGACTGAGCACGCGCCCTACAGCTCGTTCTGCCGCGGGATGATCACCTGGCGGTAGATGATGAGGATGCTGGCGGCCACAGGGATGGCGATGAGCGCACCGAGCAGACCCAAGAGCGATCCACCTGCCAGCGCCGCGATCACGACGACGGCGCCCGGCACCGACACGGCACGGTTCATGATGCGCGGCGAGAGGACGTACGCCTCGACCTGCATGTAGACCGCGTACCAGATCAGCGCGACGAGCGCGGTGAGCGGCGACCCGAGCCCCGGGATGAGACAGGTCAGCACGATGATCGCCGAACCGGTCAGGGTGCCCACCAGCGGGATCAGCGAGAAGAAGAACGCGACCACCGCCAGCACCGCGGGGAACGGGGCTTGGATGATGGACAGGAAGATCGCGCTCAGGATGCCGTTGATGACGCCGAGCGACACCTGGCCCATGACGTAGTACCCGACGGATGCCGTGATCTGCTCCGACAGGTCGATGAAGCGTGCGCGCTTCGACGCAGGCACCAGCTGGTATACCGCGGCCTTCAGCGACGGGGTCGACGCGGTGAAGTAGATCGTGAGGATGAACACGATGAGCGCGCCGGTGAATCCGGCGATGATGCCCGCACCGATGCCGATGATCGTCTCGCCCGCCTTGCCGCCGATCGTCCCGATGTCCAGCGACGCGTACCAGTCCGAGATGTACTTGAAGAGCTGGTCGACCTGGAGCATGGGGAAGGTCTGGTTCAGCCAGCCCGTGAGCTCCTCGACCGGGTTCCAGTCGCCGGACACCGCGCTGGCGACGAGCTGCTGGATCTGGCCGACGAGCTGCGAGATCTGCCCGGCGATGATCGGCACCACCATGAGGATGATCCCGGCGAACGCCGCGAGCACGGCGAAGAAGGTGATGAGGAGGGCGGCCCACCGGGGGAGACCCCGTCGCTCGAGCCAGGAGACCAGGGGGTCGAGTCCGAGTGAGAGGAACAGCGCCGTCCCCACGTAGAGGAGGATCGTCGAGAGTGACGAGACGCTTTGGATGAGCATGATGCCCACCCCGACGCCGAGCGTCGCGATCAGCGCGGTGCGAAACGGATGCTGCAGCTTCACGGGGACCTTCTCGCTCTCGTCGTGTCTGTCACACACTACGCAGGGAACCGTGCATATCCGTCACGCCGCCCCCTCCCGGGCGACATCCAGGTCGTTTTCGCTAGTCTGGAATGTCGAATGCGTGTCCGTGAGTGTGCGGCGCGCCGAGAAAGGTGTCATCCGTGCGTTTCGTCTGGGCTGTGGTGGCCTTCGTGCTTGCCGCCCTCATGATCGGCGCCGGGATCGCGCAGCGGACGGTGCTGCAGGGCCCGACGACCGTGAGCCAGTCGGTCGAGGTCACCGGCGATGTGCCCTACGTCCTCATCGACGGTGCTGTTCTGCGCAGCCACGACGGCACGCAGACCCTCCGTGCCCAGGGTGATGGAACGATCTTCGCCGCGTACGCGCGCACCACCGACCTGACGACGTGGTTGCAGAAGTCGGACTATGCGCATCTGACCGTCGGCGACGACGGCGCGATCGTCTCCGAGACCGTTCCGCAGGAAGAGGCGCCCGCCGCCGACGAGCCCGCGCTCACGCCGGTCGACTCCGACCTGTGGCTCGACGAGTTCCAGCAGGACGATCTGCTCATCACCCAACTGCAGCTTCCCGAGGACATGAGCGTGCTCGTCGCGACCGACGGCACGGCCGCCGCGCCGAGCGACCTCACCCTGTCGTGGCCGGTCGGGGCGACCACCCCGTGGGCCGGTCCTCTGATCGTCGGCGGCAG
>JACEFY010000114.1 GCA_016807485.1 Stenotrophomonas maltophilia
ATCGCGACGCGGTTGTCGTCGAGCGAGGCCCGCCGGGCGGGCCCCTCCGGCATCGTGAAGAAGCCGGCGCGGCAGTGGGTCGTGAAACGCAGGCCGGAGTCGGCCAGCATCCGCGCGGCGTCGGCGAGGCCGACCTCCTGCACGGGCTCCCGCCAGAGCCCGATGGCTCCCACCCCTGCCTCCGCGGTCACGCGGAGAGCGGTGGCGAGATCGGCGTGCTTGATCGTCGCCTGGTTGATGGACAGGCGGGCGGGCGCGGCATCCGCCGCTCTCATCGCGCCACCGTCCCACAGAGCGCCGACATGTCCCGAAAAAGGTCGCCCTGGAATGCCGGGGACAGCCACAAGTGGGACATAGACCGGCGCAAGTGGGACATGGGCCGCCCGGAGTGGGACGCGGGGGCCAGCGACGCGGGGGTCATGCGGGGATCCCGTTGAGCCGCAGCATGCCGTGCCAGCGGTCGGCAGCGAGCTCGGGCCGCTCGAGGGCGTGCGCGGCGTTGGCCAGCTCGACGATGCGGGAGAGGTGGGGCAGGCTCCGCGCCGAGTGCAACCCCCCGACCATCTGGAAGGCGCTCTGGTGGCCGTTCAGCCACGACAGGAAGGCGACGCCGGTCTTGTAGTAGAAGGTGGGCGCCGCGAAGACCTGGCGGCTCAGCGCCTCGGTCGGCGCGAGGATGTCGAGGTAGCGTGCCGGGTCGCCGGCATCCAGCGCCTGGATCGCCGCCGAGGCCACGGGGGTCAGCGCCGCGAAGGCGCCGAGCAGGGCGTCGGAGTGGCCGGAAGACGCCGGCGAGACGTCGGCGCCGCCGATGAGGCCGACGTAGTTGAAGTCGTCGCCGGTGAACATGCGCACCGACTCGGGCAGGCGGGCACGCACCGACAGCTCCGACTCGGCGTCGAGCAGGCTCATCTTGACGCCGGCGATCTTGTCGACGTTCTCGTCGATGATCTGCAGGAGCACCTCGGATGCCGCCGGCCACGCGTCGGCGCCGAAGTACCCGGCCAGCTGGGGGTCGAACGCGGTGCCCAGCCAGTGCAGGACGACCGGCGCGGTGGCCGCCTGCAGCACGGAGCGGTAGACGCGACGATAGTCGGCTGCGGTCTCGGCCGCGCGCGCCAGGTGCCGCGACGCCATCAACACCGGTCCGGCGCCCTGCTCCTCGGTGAAGTGCAGCTGCGCCGTGTAGGCGTCGATCACGCGGTCGAGGGGGATGCGGTCATCCTCCACATGGTCGGTGTTGACCCCGACGACGACCGCGCCGCCCTCCTCCCGCGCCGTCTCGGCCGAGCGGGCGATGAGTTCGCGCGTGGCCGCGGCGTCGAGCCCCATGTTGCGCTGGGCGGTGTCCATCGCGTCGGCGACGCCGAGTCCCCACGAATACACGTGACGGCGGAAGGCGAGGGTGGCATCCCAGTCGATGTCGGCGGGCCGGCCGGGAGTGTTGTCGGCGTGCACCCGGGGCACCACGTGCGCGGCCGCGTAGGCGACGCGCGAGCGGAGCCCCCCGGTCGGTCGCGTATAGCCGGGCGCATCGTGCAGCGTCGCGGTGGTGCGCGCGCCGTCGTCGCCGACGAGTGTGAGGTCGGTCATCTCAGGCGAGGTCCAGCGGTCGCAACTCGATCTTGCGTCCCTCGGCCGACGACTGCAGCCCGGCCTCGGCGAGGAGCACGCCCCGGGCGCCGGCGAGCAGGTCGAACGGGTAGTCGGTGCCGGTCGCGAACGAGAGGAGGAACTCCTCCCACTGCTGCTTGAAGCCGTTCTGGAAGACGTCGTTCGTGGGAACGGCGGCCCAGTCGGCGTCGTAGTCGTGCGAATCTTCGAGGTCGGGGTTCCACACCGGCTTGGGCGTGGCGTTGCGCGACTGGATCTTCGCACCGAAGAGCCCGACCACCGCCGAGCCGTGGGTGCCGTCGACGTGGAACTCGACCAGCTCGTCGCGGTTGACGCGCACGGTCCACGAGGAGTTGATCTGTGCGACGACGCCGCCGTCGAGCTCGAAGATGCCGTAGGCGGCGTCTTCCGCGGTGGCGGTGTAATGCGCGCCGTTCTCGTCCCAGCGATCGGCGATGTGGACGGATGCCTGCGCGTAGACCGAGGTCACCTCGCCGAAGAGGTTCTCGAGCACGTAGTTCCAGTGCGGGAACATGTCGACGATGATGCCGCCGCCGTCCTCCGCACGGTAGTTCCAGCTGGGCCGCTGCGCCGGCTGCCAGTCGCCCTCGAACACCCAGTAGCCGAACTCGCCGCGCACCGACAGGATGCGTCCGAAGAAGCCCGAGTCGATCAACCGCTTGAGCTTCTGGAGCCCCGGGAGGTAGAGCTTGTCGTGCACGACGCCGGTCTTCACCCCCGCGTCGGCGGCGAGCTGCGCGAGCTCCAGCGCCTCGGCGGCCGACTCGGCCGTCGGCTTCTCGGTGTAGATCGTCTTGCCGGCCGCGATGGCCTTGCGCAGCGCCGACGCGCGCGCCTTCGTGACGAGGAAGTCGGCGTAGATCTCCCACCGCGGGTCGGCGAGCGCGGCATCCAGGTCGGTCGTGTAGTCCTCGATGCCGTGGCGTGCGGCGAGCTCGGCGAGCTTGGCTTCGTTGCGTCCCACGAGCAGCGGCTTCACCGTGAGCTTCGACCCGTCGGGGAGTTCGATGCCGCCCTGATCGCGGATGGCGAGGATCGACCGCACGAGGTGCTGGCGGTACCCCATGCGCCCCGAGACGCCGTTCATGATGATGCCGACGGTGCGGACCGGCGACGCCGACGCGACGGGCGGGGAGATCAGGGTGGTCGTCTCTGACACGGTGGTTCCTTCGTTCATCGCTCCCGACGATCGGTAAGCGCTTTCCAGTCTTATGATCCTGACATGGGAATGCGCTTTCCGCAATCCCGGGGGCAGATGCCGCTACGCCACGCGCACCGCCACCCACGAGACGGGCGGCAGCGCGATCTCGAGGGTGTCGCCGTCGATCGTGGCCGCTGCCCCCCGCACGGTGACCCGCTCGGGGTCGACGAGCGTGTTGGCCGCGTACGGGTCGTCGTCGTGCAGCAGATGCGCCTCGACGATGCGCGGAGCACGTCCGAGCGACGCGCCGAGCGCGGTGAGATCGATGCGGAGCACGTCGGGGCGGGTGAGCGAGCGGTTGACGGCGAAGACGGTCGCCCCGTCGGCATCCGTGGTCGCCACGGCGTTGACCTGGGCGATCTCGCCGAACCGGGAGCTCGTGACCGTCCCGCCGTCGATCGGCAGCCGCACGACGCGGTCGCCCGCGAGGCGCGACGTGATCGAGAACGGGAAGAACGTGGTCTGCCGCCACGCCGGACCGCCGGGCTCGGTCATGATCGGAGCGATGACGTTCACGAGCTGGGCGAGCGAGGCCGACCGCACCCGATCGGCGTGCTGCAGCAGCGTGATGAGCAGGTCGCCGAAGACGACGGCATCCAGCGCGTTGTACTGATCTTCCAGCTGCCGCGGCGCGACCGGCCAGTCGTCGTGCGTGTAGGTGCGCTCCTGCTCCTGCCAGCGCGAGAGGTACCAGACGTTCCACTCGTCGAAGGAGATCATGATGCGCTTGTCGCTGCCGCGCTCGGCCGCGATCTCGTCGGCGATCGCGACGACCTCGTCGATGAAGAGCGCCATGTCGACGGCGGAGGCCAGGAACTCCTGCGCGTCGCCGTCGTGCTCCTCGTAGTAGGCGTGGCACGAGATGAAGTCGACGTCGTCGAAGGCCTGCGTCAGAACCTCGCGCTCCCACGACCCGAAGGTCGGCATGCTGCGCCCCGACGAGCCGCACGCGACGAGTTGGATCGACGGGTCGAGCTGGCGCATGGCTCGCGCCGTGCGCACGGCGAGCTTGCCGTAGTCGGTCGCGTTGCGGTGTCCGAGCTGCCAGAAGCCGTCCATCTCGTTGCCGAGGCACCACATCGTCACCCCGAAGGGCCGATCGCGACCGTTGGCCGCGCGCTGCCGCGTGCGCGTCGTCTCGACGGACGTGTTCGCGTACTCGAGGAGATCGAGAGCTTCGGCGGTGCCCCGGGTACCGAGGTTGACCGCGAGCATGAGGTCGCTGCCGACCTTCTCCAGCCAGTCCGAGAACTCGTGCAGGCCGACCTGGTTCGTCTCGGTCGCGTGCCAGGCGAGATCGAGCCGGCGGGGGCGTTCCTCGCGCGGCCCGACACCGTCTTCCCAGTTGTAGCCGGAGACGAAGTTGCCACCGGGGTAGCGGACGGTGGAGACCCCCAGCTCGCGGACGAGCTCGATCACGTCGGTGCGGAAGCCGTCGGCGTCGGCGCTCGCGTGCCCGGGCTCGAAGATGCCGTCGTAGATGTGCCGGCCCAGGTGCTCGACGAAGCCGCCGAACAGTCGGCGGTCGAGCACGGCGATCACCTCGGCCGGGTCGAAGGTCGCCCGCGTCACGCCGCCGCCTCCGTCCAGCGCACGATGCGCCGCTCGCCGAGGGCGACCAGCGCGAACGTCACGAGACCGAGCACGGGGATCACGAGCGGCAGGAACTGCCAGGCGATGACCGCCCCGAGCCCGAGGGCGACGGCGATGTAGACGGTTCCCGACAGGTCGGCCGCGGCGATGCGCGGAGCGGCTCGCACGAGGTCGCGCCAGCGCGCGCCCGGCGACCACAGGCTCGCGGCGAGTACCGCGAGGATCGCGCCGGCCGCACCGACGGCGCCCGCGACGACGGCCACCGGAGCGCCGCCCGGCAGGGCACCGCCGGCGACCAGAGCGAGGTCGACCCCCACGATCGCGGCGAGCGCGGTGGTGCCGGCGCCCAGGCCGAGCGCCCCAGGGAGGGCACGACGGGCATCGCGGAAGAAGTTCCCGGCCGGGGTCGCCTCGGCGTGCAGGAACCGGCGGAGGTGCGCGGAGCCCGCCGCCACCGCGGCCGGCCACGTGACGACCGGGATCGAGACGAGCGCCATCAGCGCGCCGACCCACAGCACCTCGCCGAAGAGCGCGAACCGCGCCCGCGCCCCGGGCCAGCGCAGCACGCTGCCGTCGACCTCCGGACGGCGGATGCGGCGACGCGCGGTGCGGGCGGTCATCCCTTCAGCCCCTGGGTCGAGACGCCCTCGACGAGGAATCGCTGGAAGACGATGAAGAACAGCAGGATCGGCAGGAGCGCGAGCACCGACACCGCGACCGTGGCGCCGTAGTCGGACGTCGAGGTCTGGTCGTTGAAGACCCGGAGCGCGAGCGGCAGCGAGTAGAGCTCGGTGGAGTTCAGATAGAGGAGCGGCCCGAGGAAGTCGTTCCAGCTCCAGATGAACGCGAAGATCGAGGCGGTCACGAGGGCCGGCTTGATGAGCGGCAGGATGATCGACCAGTAGATGCGCCAGTGGCCGCAGCCGTCGATGCGCGCCGCTTCGTCCATGTCGCGCGGGAGGGCGCGGATGAACTGCACGATGAGGAAGACGAAGAACGCCTCGGTCGCGAGGAACTTGCCGAGCAGCAGCGGCACGAACGTGTCGACGAGCTCGAGGTTCCGGAACAGGATGTACTGCGGGATGATCAGCACGTGGAACGGCAGGAGGAGCGTGCCGATCATCACGGCGAACCAGACGCCCGACCCCGAGAAGCGCACCCGGGCGAAGGCGTAGGCGGCGAGGGATGCCGAGATCACCGTTCCGATGACCGACCCGATCGCCAGAACGAACGAGTTCAGGAAGAACCGCCAGAGGGGCACCCCGCCGATGCCCTCCAGCACCTTGAAGTAGTTGTCGACCGTGGGGTTCTCCGGGAAGAAGCCCTGGTTCGCGCCGAACTCGGCGGTGGGCTTGAACGACGCCGAGAACATCCAGGCGAGCGGATACAGGATGATCGCGGTGAGCATGATCATGGCGATCGCCCAGATCACGGTCTGCCAGGTCTTGCGCTTGCCGAAGCGGCGCCGCGGCGGGGTGACGCCCTTCGGCAGCACCGCGGTGATCGTCTCGAGGGTCGGAGATGGGGGATACGAGTTGACGCTCATCGGTTGTCTCCCGCGTAGTGCACCCACGAGTTGGAGGTGCGGAACAAGATGAAGGCGATCAGGGCGACCACCAGCAGCAACGCCCACGCCATCGCCGACGCGTACCCCATCTGCGCGTTCGTGAACGCCCGCGTGTAGAGGTAGACGGTGTAGAAGTTGGTGGCGCCGGCGGGACCGCCCGTACCGGACCCGATGATGTAGGCCGAGGCGAAGATCTGGAACGCGTGGATCATCTCGAGCAGCAGGTTGAAGAAGATGACGGGCGAGAGCATCGGCAGCGTGACGCTCAAGAACTTGCGGATCGGGCCCGCACCGTCGACGGAGGCCGCCTCGTACAGCTCCTGCGGCACCTGTTTGAGGCCTGCGAGGAAGATGACCATCGGGGCGCCGAACTGCCAGACCGCCAGCAGGATCATCATGGGGAGGATGAGAGCCGGAACGCCGACCCACCCGCCGATGTCGATGCCGAAGAGGCTGAGTCCGCTGTCGACCGGTCCGTTCGTGGAGAACATCGCACGCCACACGATCGCGATGCTGACGCTCGCGCCGATGAGCGACGGTGCGTAGAACGCCGACCGGAAGAACCCGGTGCCCTTGCTGCGGTAGTTCAGCAGCATCGCGACGGCGAGCGCCGCCGCGAGCTTGATCGGCGTGCCGACGAGGACGTAGATGAGGGTGATGCGGACCGAGTCCCACCACACGTCGTCCTGCAGCATCCGCTCGAAGTTCGCCAGGCCGATCCACTTGGGCGGGCTGAAGATGTTGTAGTTCGTGAATGCGAGGTAGAGCGAGTAGAGCATCGGCCCCGCCGTCAGCAGGAAGAACCCGATGAGCCACGGCGAGAGGAAGAGGTAGCCGGCCGCGTTCTCGCGCCGGGTGAGCGCCTTGCGGCCGGGGGTGGCTCCCCCCGCTCGGCGGGTCTTCGCCGAGCGGGGGGCCGTGGTGCCCGCACCGGGGAGCGCTACCTGAGCGCCCGTGTCGGTTGCC
>JACEFY010000115.1 GCA_016807485.1 Stenotrophomonas maltophilia
GCGTGGACGTACCCATTATCGCGTCGCACCTTCCCGTCTATGCGCACCCCGGCGATGCCGGCGCCGATCTGGTCTCGACGGAAGCCGTCCGACTCGAGCCCGGACAGCGCGCACTCGTCGGCACGGGCGTGCGTCTGGCGCTCCCCGACGGCTATGTGGCGTTCGTCGTGCCGCGCAGCGGCCTGGCCGCCAAGCACGGCATCACCATCGTGAACGCGCCGGGCACGGTGGATGCCGGGTATCGCGGCGAGATCAAAGTCTCCTTGCTGAACACCGACAGCTCCGAGGCCTACGATGTCGCGGTAGGCGACCGGATCGCCCAGATCATCATCATGCCCGTCCCGCGCGTGCGGTTCGTGCCCGTCGACGAGCTTCCCGAGAGCACCCGCGGCGAGGCCGGATTCGGTTCGACGGGATATCAGACAGGAGCCACGTCATGAGTGACGAGCTGCAGAGCACGACGGCGCAGGACGACCGCGCGACAACCGGACCCTTCGACGAGTCGGAGGCGAACCCGGTTCGGCCCTACATCGATCTCGGCGGCATCAAGGTGCTGCCGCGGGAAGGGCTCAACCTCCGCCTCGAAGTGGAGGAGCAGACCAAGCGCATCGTCGCCGTCGGTCTCGACTTCGCCGAGTCGACCCTGCAGGTCCAGCCGTTCGCCGCACCGCGCTCGAGCGGACTGTGGGAGGAGACCCGGCAGCAGATCCGCGAGCAAATCCGCCAGCAGGGCGGACGGGTCGAAGAGCGCGAGGGTCCGCTCGGCCCCGAGCTCCTCGCCGAGGTGCCGGTGGCCGGAGCAGACGGGGCGGCCGGCAAGCGACTCGCGCGATTCGTCGGCGTCGACGGCCCGCGCTGGTTCCTCCGCGGAGTGATCGGCGGAGCGGCGACGAGCGACATCGAAGCGGCGGCGGCCGTGGAGGAGCTCTTCCGCTCGATCGTCGTGGTCCGCGGCGGATCGCCGATGCCGCCGCGCGATCTCATCCCGTTGAAGATGCCCGCAGCACCCGGCACGGCATGACCGGTCCGGCACTGACGCCCCCCGATCCCGAGGAGCCGCCGCAGCCGACCGCGTCCGAGCTCCCGACCGCGTCCGAACTCATCGGGCAGGCCCTGGGCTCCGCGGCTCGGAAGGCCGGACTGGATCCGGCCAGGGAAGCCTCCACCGGCCACGTCGTGTGGCACGCCATGGGGGGCTGGCGCGGCGTCGCCGAGTCGGTGCTGCCGAGCCTCGCCTTCCTCCTGCTGTACACGACCACCACGAATCTGCCGCTCGCCCTCGCGGTGTCGGTCGGCATCGCGGCGGTGTTCACCGCGGTGCGCCTGCTGCAGCGGTCGCCCGTGAGCGCCGCACTCGGCGGGCTCATCGCCACCGGGCTCGCCGCTGCGCTGGCGCTGTTCACCGGACGCGGGCAGGACAACTTCGTGCCCGGGCTCATCACGAACGCCGCGTACGGAACGGCGCTCCTCGTGTCGGCGCTCGTCGGCTGGTCGCTCATCGGGCTCGCCGTGGGCTTCCTGATGAACGAAGGCACCGCCTGGCGAGCAGACCCACGCAAGCGCCGCGTGTTCTTCTGGCTCGCGATCGCGTGGTCGGCGCTCTTCTATCTGCGGCTCGCCGTGCAGCTGCCGCTGTACTTCGCGGGCGACGTCGCGACGCTCGGCACCCTGAAGCTCGTGATGGGACTTCCGCTGTTCGCACCGTTGCTCGCCGTCACCTGGTTGACGGCCCGGGCGCTCTACAAACCGACGGCGGAGTGATAGATTTATCTTGACATCAAGATAAATCTTCCTGCTCGACGCGGTTAGGCACGCCTCACTAGCCCATCCCGGCGAGGGCGGGGAAGATGGGAGAGCAGGGCCGCGCGCCACTGCACCCGCCGACGAAGGAGTAGAGACGTGTCCACTGTTGACAGCTTCGGAGCCAAGAGCACCCTGACGGTCGGCGGCACCGACTACGAGATCTTCCGCATCGACACCGTCGCGGGCTACGAGAAGCTCCCGTTCAGCCTCAAAGTGCTGCTGGAGAACCTCCTGCGCACCGAAGACGGCGCGAACGTGACGAAGGCCCAGATCGAGGCGCTCGGCAACTGGGATGCGGATGCGCAGCCCGACACCGAGATCCAGTTCACGCCCGCACGCGTCGTGATGCAGGACTTCACCGGCGTCCCCTGCATCGTCGACCTCGCCACGATGCGCGAAGCCGTCACCGCGCTCGGTGGCGACCCCGCCCGCATCAACCCACTGTCACCCGCCGAGATGGTGATCGACCACTCGGTCATCGCCGACCTCTTCGGCTCGGAGAACGCGCTTGAGCGCAACGTCGAGATCGAGTACGAGCGCAACGGCGAGCGGTACCAGTTCCTCCGGTGGGGCCAGACGGCCTTCGACGACTTCAAGGTCGTCCCGCCGGGCACCGGCATCGTCCACCAGGTCAACATCGAGCACCTCGCGAAGGTCATCTACGACCGGACGGTGGACGGTGTGCTGCGCGCCTACCCCGACACCTGTGTCGGCACCGACTCGCACACCACGATGGTCAACGGCCTCGGCGTGCTCGGCTGGGGCGTCGGCGGCATCGAGGCCGAGGCCGCCATGCTCGGCCAGCCCGTCTCGATGCTCATCCCGCGCGTCGTCGGCTTCAAGCTCACCGGTGAGATCCCGGCCGGCGTCACCGCGACCGACGTCGTGCTCACCATCACCGACATGCTCCGCAAGCACGGCGTGGTCGGCAAGTTCGTCGAGTTCTACGGTGCCGGTGTCGGCTCCGTCCCGCTCGCGAACCGCGCCACGATCGGCAACATGAGCCCCGAGTTCGGCTCGACGGCCGCCATGTTCCCGATCGACGACGTGACGATCGATTACCTGCGTCTCACGGGGCGCGACGAGCAGACGCTCGCGCTCGTCGAGGCGTACGCCAAGGAGCAGAAGCTCTGGCATGACGCCGCCCACGAGCCGACGTTCAGCGAGTACATGGAGCTCGACCTCTCCACGGTCGTCCCCTCGATCGCCGGCCCGAAGCGTCCGCAGGACCGCATCCTCCTGTCCGAGGCGAAGGCCCAGTTCGAGAGCGACATCCTGAACTACACGGCCGTCTCCAGCTCGAACGACATCGTCGACCTCGAGTCGAAGCACTCCTTCCCGGCATCCGACCCGGGTGCCGTCCCGGGCGACGAAGAGCCCGAGACGCGCGAGGTGCACATCTCGAGCGGCGCTCCGGCCGCAGCATCCAACCCGGTGAAGGTCTCGACCCCCGACGGGCAGTCGTACCTGCTCGACAACGGCGCGGTGACGCTCGCGGCGATCACCTCGTGCACCAACACCTCGAACCCGTCGGTCATGCTGGCCGCCGGCCTCCTCGCCAAGAAGGCCGTCGAGAAGGGCCTGAAGCAGAAGCCCTGGGTGAAGACCACGCTCGGCCCCGGCTCGAAGGTCGTCACCGACTACTACGAGAAGTCGGGCCTCGACCACTCGCTCGAGAGCCTCGGGTTCTACACGGTCGGGTACGGCTGCACCATCTGCATCGGAAACTCCGGCCCGCTGATCGAAGAGGTCTCCGCCGCGATCAACGAGAATGACCTGGCGGTCACCGCCGTCCTCTCGGGCAACCGCAACTTCGAGGGCCGCATCAGCCCCGACGTGAAGATGAACTACCTCGCGTCGCCGCCGCTCGTCGTCGCCTACGCCCTCGCCGGGTCGATGCACTTCGACTTCGAGACCGACGCGCTCGGCAAGGACCAGAACGGTGAGGACGTGTTCCTCAAGGACATCTGGCCCTCGCCCGACGAGGTGCAGGAGGTCATCGATTCGTCGATCTCGCGCGAGCAGTTCATCAAGCAGTACGCGACGGTGTTCGACGGCGACGAGCGCTGGAAGAACCTTCCCACGCCGACCGGTCCGATCTTCGAATGGGATGCCGACTCGACCTACGTGCGCAAGGCCCCGTACTTCGACGGCATGTCGATGGATCTGACGCCGGTCTCCGACATCACCGGCGCCCGCGTGATGGCGACCCTCGGCGACTCGGTCACCACCGACCACATCTCGCCCGCCGGAAACATCAAGATCGGCACTCCGGCCGCGAAGTACCTCGAGGAGCACGGTGTGCGCCAGAAGGACTTCAACTCCTTCGGCTCGCGCCGCGGCAACCACGAGGTCATGATCCGCGGAACGTTCGCCAACATCCGGCTGAAGAACGCGCTCGTGAGCGCGGTCAACGACGGCGCCGTCGTCGAAGGCGGCTTCACCCGCGACTTCACGCAGCCGGGTGGACCGCAGTCGTTCATCTACGACGCGTCGCAGAACTACCAGGCGGCGGGCACCCCGCTCGTGATCTTCGGCGGCAAGGAGTACGGCTCGGGCTCGTCGCGCGACTGGGCCGCGAAGGGCACGTCGCTGCTGGGTGTCAAGGCGGTCATCACCGAGAGCTTCGAGCGGATCCACCGCTCGAACCTCATCGGCATGGGCGTCGTGCCGCTGCAGTTCCCCGCGGGCGAGAGCTGGGAGAGCCTCGGCCTCGACGGCACCGAGATCGTCTCGATCGAAGGCCTGACCGCGCTCAACGAGGGCGTCACGCCGAAGACGGTCACCGTCACCGCCGTCCCGAGCGAGTTCTCGCCGGAAGGCAAGGAGCCTGTCACGTTCGAGGCCGTCGTGCGCATCGACACCCCGGGTGAGGCGGACTACTACCGCAACGGCGGCATCCTGCAGTACGTGCTTCGTTCGCTCGTCTGATCGGCCTGCACGAAAGCCCCGGCATCCCTCTGGGAGCCGGGGCTTTCGGCATCCGACGACGTAGACTGACCGGATGAGTCTGCTCGCCTCGATCAGCGGTCCGCGTGACCTGGATGCTCTCTCTTCCGATGAGCTCCGCACGCTCGCGCAGGAGATCCGCGACTTCCTCGTGGAGAACGTCTCGCGCACCGGCGGGCACCTCGGACCCAACCTCGGCGTCGTCGAACTGACAATCGCCCTGCACCGGGTCTTCGACTCGCCGAACGACCCCATCGTCTTCGACACGGGACACCAGTCGTACGTGCACAAGCTCCTGACGGGTCGTCAGGACTTCACCGACCTCCGCTCGCGCGGCGGCCTCGCCGGCTACCCCCAGCGTGCCGAGAGCGTCCACGACGTCGTCGAGTCGTCGCACGCGTCCAGCTCGCTCAGCTGGGCCGACGGCATCTCGCGTGCCTTCAGCCGGACGGGCCGCAAAGACCGGCACGTCGTGGCGGTCGTCGGCGACGGCGCCCTCACCGGCGGCATGACGTGGGAAGCGCTCAACAACATCTCCGACGACAACGAGCGCAACCTCGTCATCGTCGTCAACGACAACGGACGCTCGTATGCGCCGACGATCGGGGGGATGGCGCGCTACCTCAACCGCGTGCGCACCACCGACGGCTACGAAAACCTGCGCCGCGGGTCGGACTCGTTCTTCCGGCGGCTCGGGCCGGCCGGCCGCGCCGTCTACCGCGGCGTCCGCGGCGGCACCCACGGGTTCCTCTCGCGGTTCACCAACAATGAAGCGCTGTACTCCAACCTCGACATCAAATACCTCGGACCGATCGACGGCCACGACCTCGACGCCCTCAACGAAACGCTCGCGCTCGCGAAGTCGCACGACGCGCCCGTCATCGTCCATGTGATCACCGAGAAGGGCCGCGGCTACGAGCCGGCCCGCAACGACGAGGCCGACCAGTTCCACGCGGTCGGCAAGATCGACCCCGTCACGGGCGAGCCGCTCGGATCGTCGTCCGCGGTGGCCTGGACCGACGTGTTCTCGGATGCGCTCGTGGATGCCGGTGAGCGCCGCGACGATGTCATCGCCGTGACCGCGGCGATGCTGCGCCCGACCGGGCTGCAGCGCTTCGCCCAGCGATTCCCGGAGCGCGTCTACGATGTCGGCATCGCCGAGCAGCACGCCGTCGCGTCTGCCGCGGGCATGGCCTTCGGGGGACTGCATCCCGTCGTGGCGATCTACGCCACCTTCATGAACCGGGCGTTCGACCAGGTGATGATGGATGTCGCGCTGCACCGGGCGGGTGTCACCTTCGTCCTCGACCGCGCCGGCGTCACGGGGCCCGACGGTCCAAGCCACCACGGCATCTGGGATCTCGCGATGCTGCAACTGGTGCCCGGCATCCGCATCGCCGTGCCGCGTGACGCCGAACGGCTGCGCGAGGAATTCGACGAGGCGATCGAGGTCGCGGACGCACCCACGGTCGTGCGCTTCCCCAAGGGCGCGGTCGGCGCAGACCTTCCGGCGATCGAGCGGCTGGCCGACGGCGTGGACGTGCTGGCGCGCGATGGCGCCGAAGACGTGCTGCTCGTCGGCATCGGCCCCATGGCGCACCTGGCGATGGAGGTCGCGAAGCGCCTCCGCGCGCAGGGCATCGGAGCGACCGTCGTCGACCCACGCTGGGCGATTCCCGTGCAGCCCTCGATCGTCGAGCTGGCCGCCTCGCACCGACTGGTGATCACGATCGAAGACGGCATCCGTGTGGGCGGCGTGGGCACGCGGGTGCGGCAGGTGCTGCGTGAGGCCGGGGTCGACACGGCGGTCGACGAGCTGGGGCTCCCCGATGAGTTCATCGCCCACGCGACGCGCGAGCAGATCCTCGCCGACGCGGGGCTCTCGGCCGCGAAGATCGCGCAGGACGTCGTCGCGCAGGTGCTCGGCACCCGCATCCCCGTCGCCCGGCCCTCCGCCGACACCGGCGCCATCTGGACGGTCGGCGAGCCGCAGGAGCGCTGATCAGTCGGTCGCGACGCGCGTCGCGTCCTCTGCGGCGGCATCCGGGTCGCGGAGGGGGCGGATGCGGCCAGGACGCGCCGCGCGCCATCGTCCGTAGGCCGTCGCGATGGCGCTGATCCCCGCCACGACCGCCAGCGTGGGG
>JACEFY010000116.1 GCA_016807485.1 Stenotrophomonas maltophilia
CGAGGTCGGACAGACCGATCGCGACCCCGCCCGCCGCGGTGGCCGGCAGCTCCTCGACGCGGTACTCGGTGGGCAGCGACCGGATGCCGGGAGCCTCGGCGGTGCCGCGGCGACGCATCGCCTCGGCCATCCGCTCGATCGCGGTCGACTGCTCCTTCGTGCTCGAGGTCCCCCCGATCACGGCGATCTGCGCTTCGTGGTCGTCGATGATCGCGCGGCCCGGAACAGCGGTGGGCCCGAGGATGTCGCGCGGCACGCCGAGCATGGCGTAGGCGTCTTCATCCGACATCCGCAGCACGATGCGGCGCTGGATGGTCGCCTGGAGCGACGTGGGCACGCTCTGTCCGCGGTCGGCGGTGAGGGCGACGTGGATGCCGAGGCCACGGCCGTCGGTGAGCACCTGCTGGAAGAGGCGATAGGTGTCGGCCCGGCCGGGCACGCCCTCGAACGCCGTGCGGAACGCGGCGAAGCCGTCGACGAGCAGCAGGATGCGCGGCTCGTCGGGGACGCCGGCCAGCATCCGGTACTCGGTGAGGGTCGATGCGCCGGCCGCGGCGTACGTGTCTCCGCGGCGGTCGAGCTCGGTGCGGAGCATGCCGAACAGGCGCTCGATGCGCTCGGTGTCGTCGCCCGAGATCACGGCGCCCACGTGCGGCAGCGCCTCCAACATGCGGAGGGCGCCGGTGGCGGCATCCAGCCCGTAGACGTGCACGGGTCCGCCGCGCGGCGTGATGCCGGCCGACACGGCCAGCGAGCGGAGGGCCACGCTCTTGCCCGAGCCGCCGGTGCCGTAGATGGCGAGGTGCCCCTCGGTGTCGGGCTCGAAGAAGAACGGCACCTGGTCCTGCCGCTCGGGGACGTCGACGACACCCATCACGAGGCGCGCGTCGGTGCGCTGGGTGAGCTTGGTCTGATCGAAGGTCGTCGCCAGCTCGTCGAGCCACGGACGGCGGGGCGCGCCGATGCGCGCGAGCTCGGCGGCATCCATGAAGCGGGCGACGAGCAGCTGCTGGTCGTTGGGACCGAGGTCTTCGGTGTCGCTCGCGACCTCGCCGGTGTCGGGGCTCCGCCACGCGTCGGCGTCTCCCAGCCGGAACGGACGGATCTCGACGGCCGCCTCGGGC
The DNA here is from genome assembly GCA_016807485.1 of Stenotrophomonas maltophilia. Taxonomy (GTDB): domain Bacteria; phylum Actinomycetota; class Actinomycetes; order Actinomycetales; family Microbacteriaceae; genus Microbacterium. The sequence continues at coordinate 1,125 of JACEFY010000116.1, forward strand.
GCAGCCCGGAGGCTCCATCCGCCTGAGTAGGCCGACTGGAAGAGGCTCATGCGGCCGGGGCCCGTCTTCGCGATGCCGCGGCCCGGGATACCCGGGTCGAACAGCGCCGCTTCCTTCGAGCCGATGACGTCGTCGCTGTCGGTCTCGTCGGCCATGCGCAGGGCGACGCGGAGGTTCGTGTTGGCGCGCAGGTTGTCCTTGATGACACCGGCCGGCCGCTGCGTCGCCATGATCAGGTGGATGCCGAGCGACCGGCCGCGCTGGGCGATGTCGACGACGCCGTCGACGAACTCCGGCACCTCTTTCGCGAGGGCGGCGAACTCGTCGATCACGAGCACGAGCGCGGGGGGAGCGTCGGGGTCGGCCGCCTTCTCGAGCTCGAGCAGGTCTTTCGCCTTCTTGCGGTTGAACAGGTGCTCGCGGTGGTGGAGCTCGGCGCGCAGGCTCGTGAGGGCGCGGCGCACGAGGTGCGGGCTCAGGTCGGTGACGAGTCCGACGCAGTGCGGCAGGCTGACGCAGTCGGCGAACGCGGACCCGCCCTTGTAGTCGACGAAGAGGAACGTGACGCGCTCGGGGCTGTACTCGGCGGCCATGCCCAGCACCCACGCCTGGAGGAACTCGCTCTTACCCGACCCGGTCGTCCCGCCGACGAGCGCGTGCGGGCCCTGCTGGCGGAGGTCGAGGTGGAGCGCCCCCTGCGCACCCTGGCCGACGAGCGCACGGAGCTTCGGCTGGTAGCCCGCGCCCGAGCGCGTCGCGCGGATCGAGGCGTTCTGGGTCCAGCGGTCGATGACGGCGTCGGCGCTCGTGGCCATCTCGGACCCGAGCAGCTGGAGCAGCGGGATGGTGCGGGGGACGTCGCCGGCATCCTCCGCGACATCGCCGATGTCGGTGAGGCGCGCGAGGGCCCGCGCGACGACACCGAACCGCGCGGCGTCGAGCGCCTCGACGCGCAGCGGCGCGACGCTCGTGCCGAGCCGCACGAAGTGGGCGCTCGCGGGCGCCCCCTCAGGGATCTCGACCCACGTGCGGCACGCGGCGGGCAGCGTCGCGGCGGTCGGTGCGATCCATACGGGGAGGATGCCGGTGCCCGCCGCACGTTCGCTGAGCTGGATGAGCCGGCCGCGGTCGGCGGCGGCGTCGGGCGCGATGACGACGACGACAGCGGGGAGCGGCACCTCGTCGCGCGACCCACGCGACTCGCCGACCTCGGCGCCGGCCGACGTCGCGGCGTCGGTGGCCTTGAGTGCTCGCAGTCGCTGCTGCGCCTTGCCGCGCGCGTCGACGAGCTCTTCGAGCTGGGCCAGCAGCCGCGACGCCGTGGCGGCGTTGTCGGCGACGGGCACGGTGCCGAGCATGTCCTCGGCCGCCCACACGTGCGGCAGCCACTTCAGGTCGCCGAGCTCGCCCTTCGACGTCGGACCCACGAAGGCGACGATGCGCACGTCGGAGGGCGCGTGCAGGCCGGCGGTCTGGGCGATGAGGGCGCGACCGAGATCAGACACGCGCCGCACGTCGCCCGCGAGGCCGAGCGCGCCCGCCTCGGCGAGCGATTCGAGGATCGGCACATCGTCGACGGTGCGGAAGCCGTCGACGGTCTCGTCGAGCCGCTCGACGTACTCGGGAATGGCGGTGTCGCGCTGCGCCGAGTCGGCGACGGTGTTGCGGCTCGGCGCGGTGCCGTCACCCAGCCGGACATGCAGGAACGACCAGTGCTCGGGACGGCGGGTCCACACGAGCGGGCCGGCCGAGAGGGCGTCGGCGCACACCGGGTCGAGCTCGGGCACTTCGGCTCGGCGGACCTCGCGCTCGGTCACCCGCTCCGACTCGAGGCGGGTGCGCAGGCGGGTGATCTGCTGCTCGAAGCGCGCCTTGGCGGCCTTCAGCTGCGCACGGGCCTGCAGGCGACTCGTGAGCCATGTGCCGAGCATGAGGAGGGGGGATGCCGCCACGAACACGAGCGACATCGTCGACTTCGTCACCTGGAACAGGACGAGTCCCATGATCGCCGGGGCGATCATGGCGAGCCACGGGAACACCTGCGGCTGCGAGGGCGAGGGCAGGTCGGTGCCGGGCAGCTCTTCGCCGAGGTAGCGCGCCTCGACGCGCGGCGAGCGTACGAAAGGCACCTGGCGCCATGTCGCCTGGGCGCCGGCGGCGGAGTCGGCCTGCGCGACGATCTGCAGGTGCGTGTCTCCGAGCACCGCCTCGATGCGGCCGTCGGCGGCCGTGAGGTAGGTGACCGGGGCGCCGTCGACGAGGATGCCGTTGGCGGAGTTGAGGTCGACGAGCTCGACCCGCCCCTGACCGATCTCCAGTCGCGCGTGGCGCTTGGAGACCAGCGGGTCGTCGAGGACGACGTCGCACTCCGGGTCGCGACCGATCGTGATGACCCGCCGGTCGATCGACAGAGCGGTCCCGGCGCCCGGGCCGGAGACGATCGTGACCTCGCCGATCGTCTGACGCGGGCGGTAGTCGGCCGGCACGACGCGCACCGCGGAGCCCGCGCCGAGCTGCACGTGCGCGACGGTCGCATCGGCGTCGAGCACCTCGCCGGCGCCCTGCGCGATCGTGCCGAACGCCTCGAGCGTCACCTCGGTGCCCACGCTCCCGCCGCCGCGCGGATCGTTCTCGACGAGGGTGCGCGCGAGGTCCCCGACCGTCGCATCGGCATCCGCGTTGATCAGAACGTCCTCGGCGTCGCCGCCACTCCTCACGAGCGTCGTGCGCAGCTTCATGCATCGTCCTTCGGGCGATCGGCGGCGCCGACGGATGCGGCATCCACGGCGTCGGGGTTCTCGAGCAGGGGGAGATCGTCGCGCGTGACGAGCCGCGATGCCACAGCGTGCTCGACGAGGCGCACGCGGCGGTTGGTCGCCGACGCGGTGACCCCGCCGCGGAGGCCGGGCACGCCCTGCCGGTCGAGCTTGTCGCACACGTTGTCGAGCTTGCGGTTGAACCGCGTGAGGGTCCAGCCGAGCCGCTCGGCGGCCTTCGCCGACGTCGGCAGCTCGCTCATGCCGGTGCCCTCGCGGCGGAGCACGGGTTCGGCGAGCGCGACGATGAGGAGCTTCTGGCTGAGGGTGAGCGGCACCGACCCGATGGTCGACTCGCCGTCGCCTTCCACCTCGGGGCGCGTCTCGCGGAATGCGGGCTGCGGCGTGTGCACCGACAGTTCGTACGTCGTCGGACCGGCGCTGAAGACCACGGTCGTGACCCCGAAGACGATCGGCAGCCGCGCACCCGGCGCGAGCTGCGCCTGCACGCGCCCGTCGGTGTCGGTGACGGTCGCGGACAGGCGGCTGCCGATGTTGAGCAGCCACCAGAGCTCGCCCGCCTGCTCGACGCGGAGGAAGTGGCGATGCAGGAACAGGTTGTCGTCGATCGACAGGTCGCCTTCACGGCCGATCGTGAAGCTCTCGCCGGCTGCGACGGTGAACGCCTCGCCGGCGAATTCGATCGTGAGGTCGGGCCGGTCGGCGCGCGGCGGCATGGTCTCGTGCACGTCGGTCACGGGGTGCACACTCGCTTCTCGTCGCCGCCGGTGCCGTCCTTCCGGACGATCTGCACCGCGATGCAGGTCGTCCCGGACGGGTCGGCGGGCAGGGTCACGCTGGGTACCTCGACGCTGTCGGAGGCGCCGTCGCCGCTCAGCGTGTAGGGGTACCAGATGTAAAGGTCGCCGTCCTGCGGCTCGGGGTTCGTCCACGTGAAGGTGGCCGTTCCGCCGCTGACGGTGCCGGCGAGGTCTGCCGGCGAGGGGACGATGCCCCCCACCGGATCCTGCGGCTTCGCCGAGGTCGACGGGGTCTGCGGCGCGGGCGGCGGCGTGCCTCCGGCGAGCGTCACCGCCACCACGATGCCGACGACGACGAGCGCCGCCGCGGCGACGACGAGCCAGATCCACAGCCCGCGGCGCGAGCGGGGCGCGGGCGGCGCCGGGGCCGCAGCGCTGTCCGGCTCGGCCGCCGGCGCCGGGCGCGCCCGCTGCACCGTGGACGACGTGGTGTCGTCCGCAGGGATGCTCACGGGGCCGCCGCGGAGGATCGTCTCCTCGGCGCCTCCGGTCGTCTCGGTCGCGGTGGTGGCGGCATCCGTGAACGTCGGAGGGTCTTCGGGGCGGCGGCGCGTCTGCCCGGCCGCGGGGTGCGTCTGCGGTTCGATGCTGACGATCCCGCGCACGCGGGTGAGCTCGCCGTCGTTGTCGTCGTCGTCGTCATCGGGAGGCGAGTCGTCGAGGATGTCGATCGGCGTCACCGAGTGCGACAGCTCGATCTGCACGCGCTGCAGCGCCCGCGCGAAGGCCACGGCGCTCTCGTAGCGGTCGCCGGGCCGCTTGGCCATCGCCCGCTCGAGGGCGAGCTGCAGCGAGACCGGGGCGTCGGTGCGCTCGAGCCGCGGCAGCGGCTGGCCCTCGATGCGCTGGATGAGATCGGCACCGCCGTTGCGACCACCGGGCTGCTCGAACGGCGAGCGGCCGGCGAGGAGCGTGTACACGGTCGCGCCGAGCGCGTAGACGTCGGTCGCGACGCCCGACTCGGGATCGTCCGAGAACGACTCGGGCGGCGACCACGGAATCGACATTCCCCCGGACGATTCGGCCGACTCGGCCGTCGTGGCGATGCCGAAGTCGGTGAGCGCCGGGCGGTTGTACTCGGTGACGAGGATGTTCGCCGGCTTGATGTCGCGATGGAGGATGCCGGCGCGGTGCGCCGTCTCGACGGCGGCTGCGACCTGCACGCCGACGCGCAGCGCCTCGGCGATCGAGAACGCCCCCGCGCGCGAGCGCACCTGAAGGTTCGGCCGGGGGCAGTACTCCATGACGAGGTACGGGCGCCCGTCGTCGGAGACGCCCGCCTGGTAGATCGTGACGATCGCGGGATGCGTCGACAGCAGCGCCATGACATTCGCCTCGGCGGCGAACTGCTCGGCCGAGCCGCCGGCCATCCGCTCCGGCAGCAGCACCTTCACGGCCACACGGCGTCGCGGCAGCTGCTGCTCGAACAGATAGACGTCGGCGAAGCCGCCCGACCCGAGCACGTCGACGTACGTGAACCCGGGGAGCTGCGGCGGCGGCGCGGGGGCGCGTTTACCGCTCACGGAAGCTCCTCGAACGTCACCGTGACGCCGTCCCCGATGTCCAGGACGTCGCCGGTGATCACCATGGTGGGCTCGTTCGGGTGCAGCTTGACCGGGTCCTGGCCCACCCGCCGCAGCACCGTGCCGTTGGTGGTGTCGAGGTCGGTCGCGAGGACGTGCTCGCCTTCGGCGCGGATCTCGACGTGGCTGCGCGAGATGTCCTGCTCGGGGCTGTCGACGGCCACGAGCGTGGGCAGCTCGGCGCCGGAGGTGCGCGTCGACTTGGGGCGCCGGCCGATGACGACCGGCCGCTCGAGTTCGAAGGTGCGTCCCGTCGACAGCACGATGCGCCCGCGCGCGGGACGCCGGGCGGGCACCCCGTCGGTGGACTCGTACGTCGCGCGTACGGCCGCACGCATCGCGCGCACATCGGCGACGGCGACGGTCTCGCCGTCGTGGTCGCCGAGCATCGGGAGCACCTCGGTCGGCGTCGCAGCGGGGACCTCGTCCGGGGCGGCGTCGGCGGCATCCGGCTCTTCGGCGACGGCGACGGCCGCGGCGGTGATCGGCCGGGCGACGGTCTCGCCCCACAGTAGGTCGTACTCGTCGGCGGGCTCGGCGACGGCGGGCGCCT
>JACEFY010000117.1 GCA_016807485.1 Stenotrophomonas maltophilia
ATGCACCCATACCGACGAGATACACGGTGATGAACGAAGCGAGACGCTGAGTTATCCGGTGTTTTGAGTCCAGCTTCTGGCACTGACGAGGTGTTAGAAAGATCATTAAGAGATTATGAAGAACAACTTGTGTGGATTTTTACTGGTTGATTGATCGAAATTATTTTCATTGATTGATGGTAGAAATTACTCGAAGTTTATTTGAGAAATGAATGTCAGAAAATTGATGAGCCAGATTTGGTGTTTTGAATAAAGCACTATTGATTTTAAACTGAAGAGTTTGATCATGGCTCAGATTGAACGCTGGCGGCAGGCTTAACACATGCAAGTCGAGCGGGGGAGGTTACTTCGGTAACTGACCTAGCGGCGGACGGGTGAGTAATGCTTAGGAATCTGCCTATTAGTGGGGGACAACATTCCGAAAGGAATGCTAATACCGCATACGTCCTACGGGGGAAAGCAGGGGATCTTCGGACCTTGCGCTAATAGATGAGCCTAAGTCGGATTAGCTAGTTGGTGGGGTAAAGGCCTACCAAGGCGACGATCTGTAGCGGGTCTGAGAGGATGATCCGCCACACTGGGACTGAGACACGGCCCAGACTCCTACGGGAGGCAGCAGTGGGGAATATTGGACAATGGGCGCAAGCCTGATCCAGCCATGCCGCGTGTGTGAAGAAGGCCTTTTGGTTGTAAAGCACTTTAAGCGAGGAGGAGGCTCCTTTAGTTAATACCTAAAGTGAGTGGACGTTACTCGCAGAATAAGCACCGGCTAACTCTGTGCCAGCAGCCGCGGTAATACAGAGGGTGCGAGCGTTAATCGGATTTACTGGGCGTAAAGCGTGCGTAGGCGGCTTTTTAAGTCGGATGTGAAATCCCTGAGCTTAACTTAGGAATTGCATTCGATACTGGAAAGCTAGAGTATGGGAGAGGATGGTAGAATTCCAGGTGTAGCGGTGAAATGCGTAGAGATCTGGAGGAATACCGATGGCGAAGGCAGCCATCTGGCCTAATACTGACGCTGAGGTACGAAAGCATGGGGAGCAAACAGGATTAGATACCCTGGTAGTCCATGCCGTAAACGATGTCTACTAGCCGTTGGGGCCTTTGAGGCTTTAGTGGCGCAGCTAACGCGATAAGTAGACCGCCTGGGGAGTACGGTCGCAAGACTAAAACTCAAATGAATTGACGGGGGCCCGCACAAGCGGTGGAGCATGTGGTTTAATTCGATGCAACGCGAAGAACCTTACCTGGCCTTGACATACTAAGAACTTTCCAGAGATGGATTGGTGCCTTCGGGAACTTAGATACAGGTGCTGCATGGCTGTCGTCAGCTCGTGTCGTGAGATGTTGGGTTAAGTCCCGCAACGAGCGCAACCCTTTTCCTTATTTGCCAGCGGGTTAAGCCGGGAACTTTAAGGATACTGCCAGTGACAAACTGGAGGAAGGCGGGGACGACGTCAAGTCATCATGGCCCTTACGGCCAGGGCTACACACGTGCTACAATGGTCGGTACAAAGGGTTGCTACCTCGCGAGAGGATGCTAATCTCAAAAAGCCGATCGTAGTCCGGATCGCAGTCTGCAACTCGACTGCGTGAAGTCGGAATCGCTAGTAATCGCGGATCAGAATGCCGCGGTGAATACGTTCCCGGGCCTTGTACACACCGCCCGTCACACCATGGGAGTTTGTTGCACCAGAAGTAGGTAGTCTAACCGCAAGGAGGACGCTTACCACGGTGTGGCCGATGACTGGGGTGAAGTCGTAACAAGGTAGCCGTAGGGGAACCTGCGGCTGGATCACCTCCTTAACGAAAGATTGACGATTGGTAAGAATCCACAACAAGTTGTTCTTCATGACGATGTATCTGAGGGTCTGTAGCTCAGTTGGTTAGAGCACACGCTTGATAAGCGTGGGGTCACAAGTTCAAGTCTTGTCAGACCCACCATCTGCAAACAGAAATCAGAACATTGAATCCTATATGATAAGCTGGGGACTTAGCTTAGTTGGTAGAGCGCCTGCTTTGCACGCAGGAGGTCAGGAGTTCGACTCTCCTAGTCTCCACCACTCATTGCGATGCAATGAGTTAAACATTAAGCAAACGAACTGATAGCTTATAGAGCTTAGTGATTAAGTTGCGTATAATGCGCGGCATTGTTATTAAGCTCTGTGATTTATCACAGTTGACTGTAGTCCGACGAGGATACAGTGAATCATTAACAGAATATATTTGAGTTGAAATAATTTGTTTAAACTCGTTTTAAGATCGACATTAACAGTAATTTATTACTGAGACATGAAGATTAAGAAATGAGTTCTAGCGATTAAACTGAATCAAGCGTTTTGGTATATGAATCTAATTGAAGCTGTACAGTGCTTAAGTGCACGAAACTCTAACTGTGAGAAAGGCTAGTTTACTAGTTGATCTTGTTGTTAATCTTACTTGTAAGGATTAACGACTGTTTGGGGTTGTATAGTCAAGTAATTAAGTGCATGTGGTGGATGCCTTGGCAGTCAGAGGCGAAGAAAGACGTGATAGCCTGCGAAAAGCTCCGGGGAGGCGGCAAATATCCTGTGATCCGGAGATGTCTGAATGGGGAAACCCACCTGGTATAAGCCAGGTATCGTATGATGAATACATAGTCATACGAGGCGAACGGAGGGAAGTGAAACATCTCAGTACCTCTAGGAAAAGAAATCAATTGAGATTCCCTCAGTAGCGGCGAGCGAACGGGGAACAGCCCATTAAGTCATATTAGTTTTAGTGGAATGCTCTGGGAAGTGCAACCATAGTGGGTGATAGTCCTGTACACGAAAGGGCTGATATGATGATGTCGAGTAGGGCGAGGCACGTGAAACCTTGTCTGAATATGGGGGGACCATCCTCCAAGGCTAAATACTCCTGACTGACCGATAGTGAACCAGTACCGTGAGGGAAAGGCGAAAAGAACCCCTGTGAGGGGAGTGAAATAGATCCTGAAACCGCATGCATACAAGCAGTGGGAGCCGACTTGTTCGGTGACTGCGTACCTTTTGTATAATGGGTCAGCGACTTATATTCAGTAGCGAGGTTAACCGTATAGGGGAGCCGTAGGGAAACCGAGTCTTAATAGGGCGTTTAGTTGCTGGGTATAGACCCGAAACCGGGTGATCTATCCATGAGCAGGTTGAAGGTTAGGTAACACTGACTGGAGGACCGAACCCACTGTCGTTGAAAAGCCAGGGGATGACTTGTGGATAGGGGTGAAAGGCTAATCAAACTCGGTGATAGCTGGTTCTCCCCGAAAGCTATTTAGGTAGCGCCTCGGACGAATACCATTGGGGGTAGAGCACTGTTTCGGCTAGGGGGTCATCCCGACTTACCAAACCGATGCAAACTCCGAATACCAATGAGTACTATCCGGGAGACAGACTGCGGGTGCTAACGTCCGTAGTCAAGAGGAAAACAATCCAGACCGCCAGCTAAGGCCCCTAAATTATAGTTAAGTGGGAAACGATGTGGGAAGGCATAGACAGCTAGGAGGTTGGCTTAGAAGCAGCCACCCTTTAAAGAAAGCGTAATAGCTCACTAGTCGAGTCGGCCTGCGCGGAAGATGTAACGGGGCTAAAACTATATGCCGAAGCTGCGGATTTGCAATTTATTGCAAGTGGTAGGGGAGCGTTCTGTAAGCCGATGAAGGTGGATTGAGAAGTCTGCTGGAGGTATCAGAAGTGCGAATGCTGACGTGAGTAACGACAAAGCGGGTGAAAAACCCGCTCGCTGAAAGACCAAGGGTTCCAGTCCAACGTTAATCGGGGCTGGGTGAGTCGACCCCTAAGGCGAGGCCGAGAGGCGTAGTCGATGGGAAATTGGTTAATATTCCAATACTTCTGTTTAATGCGATGAGAGGACGGAGAAGGTTAAGTCAGCCTGGCGTTGGTTGTCCAGGTGGAAGGTTGTAGGCATGTATCTTAGGCAAATCCGGGGTACTCTATGCTGAGAACTGATAGCAAGCTGCACTTGTGCAGTGAAGTGGCTGATACCATACTTCCAGGAAAAGTCTCTAAGCTTCAGTTAAACAGGAATCGTACCCGAAACCGACACAGGTGGTCAGGTCGAGTAGACCAAAGCGCTTGAGAGAACTCTGCTGAAGGAACTAGGCAAAATGGTACCGTAACTTCGGGAGAAGGTACGCTGCCGGCGGTGATAGGACTTGCTCCTTGAGCTGTTGGCAGCCTCAGAAACCAGGCCCCTGCAACTGTTTATTAAAAACATAGCACTCTGCAAACACGAAAGTGGACGTATAGGGTGTGATGCCTGCCCGGTGCTGGAAGGTTAATTGATGTGGTTAGCGTAAGCGAAGCTATTGATCGAAGCCCCAGTAAACGGCGGCCGTAACTATAACGGTCCTAAGGTAGCGAAATTCCTTGTCGGGTAAGTTCCGACCTGCACGAATGGCATAATGATGGGGGCGCTGTCTCCAGCAGAGGCTCAGTGAAATCGAAATCGCCGTGAAGATGCGGTGTACCCGCGGCTAGACGGAAAGACCCCGTGAACCTTTACTGCAGCTTGACATTGAACTTTGATCTTACTTGTGTAGGATAGGTGGGAGGCTTTGAAGTGGCGACGCTAGTTGCCATGGAGCCGTCCTTGAAATACCACCCTGGTAATATTGAGGTTCTAACTCTGTCCCGTTATCCGGGACGAGGACCATGTCTGGTGGGTAGTTTGACTGGGGCGGTCTCCTCCTAAAGAGTAACGGAGGAGTACGAAGGTGCGCTCAGCGTGGTCGGAAATCACGCGTAGAGTATAAAGGCAAAAGCGCGCTTAACTGCGAGACCCACAAGTCGAGCAGGTACGAAAGTAGGTCTTAGTGATCCGGTGGTTCTGTATGGAAGGGCCATCGCTCAACGGATAAAAGGTACTCTGGGGATAACAGGCTGATACCGCCCAAGAGTTCATATCGACGGCGGTGTTTGGCACCTCGATGTCGGCTCATCTCATCCTGGGGCTGAAGCAGGTCCCAAGGGTATGGCTGTTCGCCATTTAAAGAGGTACGCGAGCTGGGTTTAGAACGTCGTGAGACAGTTCGGTCCCTATCTACCGTGGGCGCTGGAAATTTGAGAGGATCTGCTCCTAGTACGAGAGGACCAGAGTGGACGAACCTCTGGTGTACCGGTTGTGACGCCAGTCGCATCGCCGGGTAGCTATGTTCGGAAGGGATAACCGCTGAAAGCATCTAAGCGGGAAGCCTACCTCAAGATAAGATTTCCCTGTGACTTTATGTCACCTAAAGAGCCGTTGAAGACTACGACGTTGATAGGTTGGATGTGGAAGTGTAGCGATACATGAAGCTGACCAATACTAATTGCTCGTGAGGCTTGACTATACAACACCCAAACAGTTGTTGTACGAACTGCGCAAGCAGTGAGGATCAATTGATTTCATATTGATCTAATGATCAAACAAAAACTTGATTCAGCTAACGCTAGAACATACAATTCGACTCAAATATTTCTATTAATGAACGATGTTCAAAACACTGTTTTGAATGAGTGCAAGATTTGACCAAGCATTGGCATCTAAATAAGACCAAACGCAAAGTCATACCAGTTGTGCTGGCGACCATAGCAAGAGTGAACCACCTGATCCCTTCCCGAACTCAGAAGTGAAACCTCTTAGCGCTGATGGTAGTGTGGGATTACCCATGTGAGAGTAAGTCATCGCCAGCTCATTATTCTAAACACCCTCTGCTAAATGGCAGGGGGTGTTTTTTTATGGCCGAGATTTAATCGATTGATCGCTTATTGTAAACTGCGGACCAACAACTCTATCACTCGAAAATCTAATGTGATTCAGCCTGTATCAAGAGATGGTTTCAATATAGTTAAGACTTATCGGCGCAAGCTAGGATTATTTCCGTTTACGATTGTTAACCTTTTTATGCTTTTAGTGAGCGTTTGAGATGCTAAATTGTAAGTTATTCGTTTTAATAAGTATGTAGAATAACAATGAAACAGGTTCATCTCGCAGCAATGTTATGTTTAGGCTTTATCCCTTATAGCCTGACTGCCTGTCATGCACAGAACAAGACGTCACAGGAACTTAATAAGAGTCCGGAAGCGGCAAACTCTACTTCCGAAACTGTAACTGCACCTTCTTCCCCTCAAGTGCAGCAAGCCTATAAGGTCAATAATATTGCCGAGTTTAATGAACCATGGGCGATAGCACCTTTAAAGGATGGTCGTCTACTGGTTACCGAGCGTAAAGGCAGACTGTACTTATTCGATCCAGAAACCCAGAAAAAGACTGAAATTAAAGGCACCCCGAAAGTGGCTTATGGCGGTCAGGGCGGCTTGGGAGATGTCGCATTACATCCTGATTTCGCGAATAACTCATGGATCTATCTAAGCTATGCTGAACAGAGTCAAGGCGGTTATGGTGCAGTGGTGATTCGTGGCAAGCTGGATTTGAAACAAAGTGCACCACAGCTCACCCAGATCGAAAAAATCTGGACTCAGATTCCTAAATTCTCTTCGGGGCAGGGCCACTATGGACACCGAATTGTATTCGAGCCGGATGGCAAGCTCTGGATCAGCTCAGGCGAACGTCAACAGTTTGATCCTGCACAAGATATGAAGTCTAAGGCCGGTAAAATTATTCGCCTGAACGATGATGGCTCGATCCCTGCCGATAATCCCTTTATGAATCAGGGTAAAATTGCCCAGCAGGTTTGGAGTCTTGGACACCGTAATCCTCTGGGAATGGCGTTTGATCCCAAAGGGCAGCTCTGGGTCATTGAAATGGGACCGAAGGGCGGCGATGAACTGAACAAGA
>JACEFY010000118.1 GCA_016807485.1 Stenotrophomonas maltophilia
ACGGCGCCGAGCCGCGAGCCCGACGTTTCCGGCGCCCCCGCCGGGTTCGAGGAGTTCTACGGTCAGCAGCTCGACTGGCAGAGCTGCACGGGCGCCGACGCGGGTGTGTACGACTGCACGACCGTCACGGCGCCGCTCGACTGGACGAACGCCGACGCGGGCACGATCGACCTCGCCGTCATCCGCCGCGCCGCGACGGGCGGCGCCGCGCTCGGGTCGCTTCTGACCAACCCGGGCGGGCCGGGTGCGAGCGGGTACGACTTCGTCGCCGACTCGGCGACGACCGCGGCCACCGCGCCCGTGCTGAACACCTACGACCTCATCGGGTTCGATCCGCGCGGCGTGGGTCGCTCGACCGCCGTGCGCTGCCTCGACGCCGCCGGGATGGACGCGATGCTCTACGACATCCCGGCCGATCCGCGGGGAAGCCAGGGCTGGACCGACGAGCTCACTCAGCGCAACCGCGACTTCGTCGCCGCATGCGAAGCGAATTCTGCGGGCGTCCTCCCGTTCATCACCACCGACAACTCGGCGCGCGACATGGACCTCCTGCGCGGCGTTCTCGGCGATGAGAAGCTCAGCTACCTCGGCTACTCGTACGGCACCTTCCTCGGCGCGACCTACGCCAAGCTGTTCCCCGAGCGCGTCGGCCGGTTCGTGCTCGACGGGGCGATCGACCCGTCGGTGTCGGGCCTCGACGTCGGCACGACGCAGGCCGTCGGGTTCGAGTCGGCCCTCCGCGCCTACATGGCGTCGTGTCTGGCCGGCCGCGACTGCCCGTTCAGCGGCACGGTCGACGAGGCCATGGCCGACCTCGGCACGCTGCTCGCGAGCGTCGACGAGAGCCCCCTGCAAGGGTCGGACGGACGGATGCTGGGCGCCGACACTCTGCTCACCGGCATCATCGCGGCCCTCTACGCGCAGCAGAGCTGGCCGTATCTCACCCGCGCGCTGTCGGAGGCGCTGCAGGGCAACGCGACCACCGGTCTGCTGCTCGCCGACTTCTACAACGCCCGGAACCCCGACGGAACCTACGCCGACAACTCCGCGGAGGCGTTCCGCGCGTACAACTGCATGGATTATCCGCTCGACACGTCACAGGCCGACCAGGATGCGGCGACCGCGAAGATCGCCGCCGAAGCGCCGACGATCGCGCCCTACTGGCAGGGCGTCGACGTGTGCGAGGTGTGGCCGACACCGCCGACCGGCGTGCGCGAGAAGATCACCGCCGACGGGGCCGCCCCCATCCTCGTCGTCGGCACGACCAACGACCCCGCCACCCCCTACGAGTGGTCGGTGTCGCTGGCCGAGCAACTCGCGTCGGGCGTGCTGATCACGCGCGAGGGGGAGGGGCACACCGGCTACAACAAGGGCAACACGTGCGTCGACTCCGCCGTCGAGGCCTACCTGGTCGACGGCACCGTGCCGGGCGCCGACCTCACCTGCGGGGCGTGACCGACCGTCAGCGGCGCAGGACGCGGCGGGCCAGCCCGTTGCCGACGAACTGCACCGTCTGGACGATCACGACGATCACGAGCACGGCCGTCCACGTCACCCACGGGTTGAACTGCTTCGAGCCGTAGTTGATCGCGAACTCGCCGAGACCGCCGGCGGCGACGGCGCCGGCGATCGCGGTCATGTCGACGAGCGCGACGACGACGAACGTGTAGCCGAGCACCAATGGGCCGAGCGACTCGCGCGGGACGAGGCGGAACAGGATGCGCGAGCGGCTGGCGCCGGCGGCGCGCGCGGCCTCGATGACGCCCGGCCGCACGGTCAGCAGATTCTGCTCGACGATGCGGCTGATCGCGAAGAGCGACGCGACCGTGATCGCGAAGATCGCGAACGGCACCCCGATGCCGGGAAGTCCGAGCCCCCGGGCCACGGGCTGCAATGCCAGCAGCAGGATGATGAAGGGGATCGGCCGGAACGTGTTGACGATGACGTTCAGGATGCCGAAGACCACCCGGTTCGGGAAGAGGCTGCCCGCGCGGGTGGCGTAGAGCGCGAGCCCCAGCACGAGACCGGCGAGCCCGCCGAAGATGAGGGCCGCGGTGGCGACGTAGAGGGTCTCCAGCGTCGCCTCCCACAGCTGCGGGAGCAGTTCGATGAGCCTATCCACGGGGATCCTCCTCGGTCAGGTCGGCGAAGGCGGAGGCCGCCGCGATCGCGCGGTGCACGGCATCCGCCTCGCCCGTCAGTGCCAGCGTCAGGTGTCCGAAGACGCGGCCGCGGATGTCGTTGATGCCGCCGTGGACGACCTCGAACCGCACGCCCTCGCGGGCGAGCGCGGCGAACACGTCGGCCTGGGCGGCCGTGCCCTCCCGCACGTCGAGGGTCACGATCCGACCCGGGTGCCGTTCACGCAGGACGGCGAGGTCGGCGCCGGTCGGGACGTCCTCGATGATGCTCGCGACGAAGCTCGCCGTCGCACTGTGCTGGGGAGCGGATAGGATATCGAAGACGGCGCCCTGTTCGATGACCCGCCCCTGTTCCATCACCACGACGCGGTCGGCGAGCGTGCGGATGACGTCCATCTCGTGGGTGATCACGAGGATCGTGATGCCGAGTTCGGCGTTCACGCGCTTCAGGAGCGACAGCACCTCCTGCGTCGTGTCGGGGTCGAGCGCGCTGGTCGCTTCGTCGGCGAGGAGGATGCGGGGACTCGTCGCGAGCGCCCGCGCGATGCCGACCCGCTGCTTCTGGCCGCCGGAGAGCTGCTCGGGATAGCTCTTCGCCTTGTCGGCCAGACCGACGAAGGCGAGGAGCTCGGCCACCCGGGTGCGGATCTCGGCGCGCGGCCTCCCGGCGATCTCGAGGGCGTAGGCGACGTTGCCCGCCACGGTGCGGGAGTCGAAGAGGTTGAACTGCTGGAAGATCATGCCGATGTCACCGCGGAGCCGCCGGAGGTCGCGCTCGGATAGCCGCGTGATGTCGACCCCGTCGATCTCGACGAGACCCGACGTCGGCGTCTCCAGTGCGTTGACGAGCCGCAGCACCGTCGACTTGCCCGCACCGGAATAGCCGATGATGCCGCAGATCTCGCCCGCGGCGATCTCGAGCGAGACGTCGTCGACGGCGGTGACGCCGCCGGCGAAGGTCTTGGTGACCGACGCGAGTCGGATGAGGGTCATGGTGACTCCTGGTGACGCGCGGATGCGGCCCGCTCGATCGAACGGGCCGCATCCGGAACGGAAGGGTTACTGCTGGGCGCGGATCGACTCTTCGGTCGTCGTGAGCGACGCGACGAGGTCGGACACGGGAGTCTTCACGAGCACGGCCGTGCCGCCGGACGCCTCGACGACGCCGTCCTGCACCGACTGCGTGTCCTGGTAGATCTGGACGAGCTTGAGGTAGGTGGGGTTGTCGGCGTCTTCGGCCTTCGCGGCGAAGATGTTGATGTACGGGAAGGCCGAGGCATCCGTCGGGTCGTCCTGGGCGAGCAACTGGTCGCTCGTGAGCCCCGCCTTGGCGACGAAGTCGTTGTTGACGACGGCGCCGGCGTAGTCGGGGAGCGACGAGGCGGTGAAGTCGGCGGCGACGGCTTCGACCTTCACCTTCGAGCCGTCTTCGATGTCGGCGACGGTCGAGAAGATCGTCCCGCCCTCCTTCAGCTCGATGAGCCCGGCCGACTGGAGCACGAGCAGCGCGCGCGCCTGGTTCGACTCGTCGTTGGGCACCGCGACGGTCTCGCCCTCCGGAATGTCGGCGACGTCCGTGTACTTCGTCGAGTAGAGGCCCAGCGGGTAGATCGCGGTCGCGCCGATCGGCTGCAGGTCGTCGTCGGCGGCGACGTTGTAGGTCGCCAGATAGATGATGTGCTGGAACTGGTTGAGGTCGAGCTCACCGGCCGACAGCGCCGGGTTCGGCTGATCGTACGAGTCGAAGTTCACGATCTCCACGTCGATGCCCTCGGCCGCGGCGGCTTCGGTGTAGGTCTCCCAGTAGGGGTCGCCGGCACCGACGACGCCGATGCGGACGGTCTCGGACGCGGCGCCGTCGCTCGCTGCCGGGTCGCTCGATCCGCTGGCGCAGGCGCCGAGGAGGAGAGCGAGGGGGAGGGCCAGCGCGACGGCGGCGAGGCCCTTTCCGGTGAAGGCGGGGGATTTCGGCATGGTGGTGCTCCTTGTGGATCGGGGCACCGCAGAGCGCGGGGGAGTCCGGTGACGACCGCGCTCGCCTCTTCGCGGTGCCGTTTCGACGGTAGGCGGCCGGGGCGGAGCCGCCCAATCGAGGCGTAACATCCCGACACCGGGGCGCCCCGGCGCCGGTTCGCGGCCGGACGATCCACCCTGTAGGATCGATGATCGTGCATGGCGCTCCGGCGACTTGCGCCACCTTAGCTCAGTGGTAGAGCAGCTCACTCGTAATGAGCAGGCCGTCAGTTCGATCCTGACAGGTGGCTCCATCAGTTCCCCGGGAGGAGAGCACCGTGGACCGCACGGTCGACATCCTCTTCGAGATCTTCACCTGGATCGGCCTCGGCGGCTTCCTCGCGCTCGCCGTGGCCGCCGTGGTCGTCTGGGCTGCCGACGGCACGTGGCTGCCGGCCGAAGCGATCGTCGACCGCGACAGCGGCACCCCCGTGCTCCGGTGGTTCGACGCGGACGGCGACGCCAACAGCGCCGAACCGGCCTCCGCCGACCTCGCGGCGGTCGGCGCACGCGCGACGGTGCCGATCTGGTACCGCCACGGCTGGCGCGATCGGATGCGTCTGACGCCGCGTCCGCCGGCGCTGCGCGCCACGATGATCGGCGCCGGTGCGCTCCTGGCGCTGGCGATCGTGTCGTTCGTCGCCGGATGGTTCGTGCTCGCGGCGGGGTAGATTGCTAGATAAGCTAGCGATATGAGCTCGACTCCTTCGCGCTGGCTGCGCATCGGCATCCCCTCGCTTCTCGTCCTGATCTGGCTGGTGGGCGGGTCGATCGGCGGCCCCACGTTCGGCCGTGTCGACGAGGTCGCCACCAACGATCAGTCGTCGTTCCTCCCGGCGAGCGCCGAGGCGACGCAGGTGCAGGAGCGCCTCGCCGACTTCACCGGCGGCGACACCATCCCGGCGGTCGTGGTGATCAGTGCCGACGGAAAGCTCACCGACGAGCAGCAGAGCCGCATCGCCGACGTCGTCTCGTCGATCGGCGACATCGACGGCGTCGGCGAGATCTCGCCGCCCATCCCGTCGGACGACGGCGAGGCCGTGCAGATCTTCGTTCCCATCGACTCGTCCGGAGAGGTCGGCGAGATCGTCGAAGAGATCCGCACGACGCTGAAAGACGACCTTCCCGAGTCGGTCCAGGCGTGGGTCACGGGCCCGGCGGGCTTCACCGCCGATCTCGTCGAGGGGTTCCGGGGGATCGACGGGCTTCTCCTCGGCGTCGCGCTCGGAGCGGTGTTCGTCATCCTGGTGATCGTCTACCGCTCGCCGCTCCTCCCGGTGCTCGTCCTGCTGACGTCGGTGTTCGCGCTCTGCGTCGCGTTGCTCACGGTCTTCTGGCTCGCCAAAGCCGGCATCGTCGTGCTCAACGGCCAAGTGCAGGGCATCTTGTTCATCCTCGTCATCGGTGCCGCCACCGACTACGCGCTCTTGTACGTCGCCCGATTCCGCGAGGCCGTCGGGTCCGGCCTCCGCCGGTGGGACGCGACCGTACGCGCCTGGAAGGGCGCCTTCGAGCCCATCGTCGCGTCCGGCGGCACGGTCATCGCCGGCCTCCTCTGCCTGCTCCTCAGCGACCTCGCCAGCAACCGCGCGCTCGGACCGATCGCCTCGATCGGCATCGCCTTCGCCGTGCTGTCGGCGCTCACCTTCCTCCCGGCGCTGCTGGCTCTCGTCGGCCGCGCCGCCTTCTGGCCCTTCATCCCGAAGGCCGGCGCGACCGACCTGCCCGACGACCTCACGCAGCCGGTCAAGGGGTTCTGGCCGCGCCAGGCGCGCTTCGTCGCGCGTCACGCCCGGGCGGTGTGGATCGTCTGCACGGTCGTGCTGCTGGCGGCATCCGTCGGCGTCCTCCAGCTCAAAGCCGACGGCGTGCCCGCGAGCGATCTCGTGCTCGGAGTCTCACAGGCCCGCGACGGGCAGGACGCCCTCGCCGAGCACTTCCCCGCGGGCTCGGGCAGCCCGGTATACGTGCTCGTCGGCGAGGACAAGATCGCCGACGCCGCAGAGGTGCTGGCGGCGGATGCCGGTGTCGACGGGGTCGCGGTCGTCTCGGCCGACAGCCCGACGGGTCAAGCCGGGGTGACGGTCGAGGACGGCGCGCCCGTCTTCGACGCGCAGGGCCCGCCCGGAACCCCCGCACCGTCGCCGACCGTCTCGGACGGCGAGGTGCTGCTCGTGGGCACCCTGGTGGAGGCGGCCGACTCGCTCGCCGCCGAAGACACGATCCGCTCGCTGCGTGCCGAGTTCACTTCGGCCCTGGGTGAGGGCGTCGCGCTCGTCGGCGGAACGACGGCGGTCGACGTCGACACCAACGACACGTCGATCCGCGACCGGACGGTCATCATCCCCGTCATCCTCCTGGTGATCCTGCTGATCCTCATGCTGCTGCTGCGCGCCGTGCTCGCGCCGGTGCTGCTGATCCTCAGCGTCATCCTGTCGTTCGGCGCGGCGCTCGGCGTGAGCGCCCTGGTGTTCAACAACGTCTTCGGCTTCCCGGGCGGTGACCCCGCGGTGCCCCTGTACGGATTCGTCTTCCTGGTGGCGCTCGGCGTCGACTACAACATCTTCCTCATGTCACGCGTGCGGGAGGAGTCCCTCGTCCACGGGACGAGGCCCGGCATCCTCCGCGGTCTC
>JACEFY010000119.1 GCA_016807485.1 Stenotrophomonas maltophilia
ACCTGCGCGGTGATCACGGCATCCGTCACGGGACTCCACGCCGACCACCCGCTGTTCGGCCGGATCGAAGAGGTCGTCCGCGCACGACAGGCGGCTCTCGCGGCCTGAGCGGCCGAACGGACGCGACCCCGCGCCGCCTAGGCTGGGAGCGTGTCACCGAAACGACGTCGCCGCATCCTCCGTTGGACCCTCGGGATCATCGGAGGGGTGATCGTCGCCGCCGTCGTCGGGATCGTCGTGTGGAGCCAGGTCGGGGTCATGACCGCCGAGCCCGAGCCCCTCGCCGCCGTGCGCGCCGACGACCGGATCACGATCACCGACGACAGCGCGGGCATCGTGCTCGCGCCGAGCGACGGCACCGGCGACGTGGGACTCGTCTTCGTGCCGGGCGCGAAGGTCGAGGCGTGGGGATACGCGGCGACGCTCGCGGGACTCGTGACCGACGACGAGATCACGGTCGTCATCACCAAGCCGTGGCTCAATCTCGCGTTCTTCGACTTCCGCGGACTCTCAACCTTCACCGATCTGGCGCCCGACGTGCAGACGTGGATGGTGGGCGGCCACTCGCTCGGGGGCGTCAAGGCCTGCCAGCTCGCCACCGACGCCGACGCCCTCGTGCTGTTCGCGTCATACTGCGCGAACGACCTCTCCGGCACCGACCTCCCGGTCCTCAGCCTCGCGGGGTCGGAGGACGGCCTCTCGACACCGGAGAAGGTCGCCGAGGCGCGCGGCCAGCTCCCCGCATCCGCCGAGATGATCGAGATCCCCGGCGCGAGCCACGCCTCCTTCGGCGCCTACGGTCCGCAGGCCGGCGACGGCACGCCGACGGCAACCCCCGCCGAGGTGGATGCCGTGATCACCGCGCAGGTCGGGGCTTTCGCCGGCGCGCTGCGCTGAGTCCCCCGCGCGCGCCTTCCGGGGTCGGCTCGCGCCGCATCCCCGCGTGGATGCGGCAGCGACTGCCCCGCGAACGCGCACGCGCCGATGTCGGCGCACGCGACCCTGTGTTCCGGGGTCAGCTCGTGCCGCATCCGGTCGAGGACGCGGCACCGACTGCCCCGCGGAGCGCCGCGAGGCGCGCGGATCAGCCGCCGAAGCCTTCGCCGATGAGTTCGATGAGCTCCTCGCGCTCCTCGACGGAGAGGAAGGCGCCCGCGGCCGCGTTGAGCTGGAAGGCCTCGAGGTCTTCGAGGCGGTAGTCGAACGTCTCGGCGAGCAGCGCGAGCTCCCGCGTGAGCGAGGTGCGGCTCATCGTGCGGTTGTCGACGTTGACCGTCACGGCGAATCCCAGCTGATAGAGCAGGTCGAAGGGGTGGTCTTGGAGCCCCGTCCCCCAAGCCGCGATCGCGCCGGTCTGCAGGTTCGACGACGGCGAGAGCTCGAGCGGGATCTCCCGGTCGCGCACCCAGCGCGCCAGGTCGCCGAACGTGACGAGCACCTCGTCACCCTTCTGCTGGACGACGTCGAGGTCCTCCGCGATGCGCACGCCGTGGCCGAGGCGCAGCGCGCGGCCGTCGATGAGCGCGGAGCGGATCGAGTCGAGCCCCGCGGCCTCGCCGGCGTGCACGGTCGTGGGGAAGAACTGCGTCGCGAGGTAATCGAACGCGGCGCGGTGGTGGGATGCCGGGAACCCGTCCTCGGGCCCGGCGATGTCGAAGCCGACGGCCCCACGACCGCGGAAGGCGACCGCGAGCTCGGCGATCTCCAGCGACCGGTCGGTGTGCCGCATCGCGGTGATGAGCTGTCCGACGCGGATGTCGCGATCGGTGCCCGAGACGGCGTCCTCACCCTCCTCGATGCCCTCCTGAACTGCCTCGACGGCCTCCTCCAGCGAGAGCCCGCCAGCCAGGTGCTGCTCGGGCGCCCAGCGCACTTCGCCGTAGATCACCCCGTCGGCGGCGAGGTCTTCGACGAACTCGCGCGCGACGCGGCGCAGGCCGTCGGCGCTCTGCATGACGGCGGTGGTGAGGTCGAACGTCTTCAGGTACTCCACGAGCGAGCCCGAGTCGCTCTGGTCCTCGAACCAGTCGGCGAGGTCGGCGGCATCCGTCGACGGCACGTCGAGGCCCATCCCGTCGGCGAGCTCGATGATCGTCTGCGGGCGGAGCGCCCCGTCGAGGTGGTCGTGGAGCGACACCTTCGGCAGGGACCGGATCGAGACGCCGTCGAGCGTCGTGTCTCCGTGCTGGTCGATGGCCATGGGGGTCTCCTGAGGGTTCGGGTCGGGTGTCACGCGGTGATGCGCTCGAGGACGAGCGGGGTGGATGCCGGGGCGTCCGCGCCGATCTCCCACGCACCGTCCAGCGCGTCGATCGCGCGGGCGAAGCGGTTGCCGTCGTCGGCGAGCAGCGTGAACACCGGCTGACCGGCGGTGACGCGGTCACCGGGCTTGACGTGCAGGTCGATGCCCGCTGCGTGGACGACGGGGTCCTCCGCGCGGGCACGCCCGGCGCCGAGGCGCCACGCGGCGATGCCGAAGGGCAGGGCGTCCATGCGGGAGACGACGCCGTCGGCATCGGCGACGACGGTGTGGGTCTCGCGCGGCGCGGGGAGGGCGGCATCCGGATCGCCGTCCTGTGCGCGGATCATCTCGCGCCACGCGTCCATCGCCCGGCCGTCCTGCAGCGCCTTCTCGACGTCGGCATCGGGCTGGCCGGCGAGCGCGAGCATCTCACGGGCGAGGGCAACGGTGAGCTCCACGATGTCGGCGGGGCCGCCGCCGGCGAGCACCTCGACCGATTCGCGCACTTCGTTGGCGTTGCCGATCGCGAGGCCGAGCGGGGTGTTCATGTCGGTGAGGAGGGCGGTGGTGGCCACCCCCGAGTCGGTGCCGAGGGCGACCATCGTACGGGCGAGTTCGCGCGCACGGTCGACGTCCTGCATGAACGCGCCCGAGCCGAACTTGACGTCGAGGACGAGGGAGTCGGTGCCCTCGGCGATCTTCTTCGACATGATCGACGACGCGATCAGCGGGATCGCCTCGACCGTGCCGGTGACATCGCGCAGCGCATAGAGCTTCTTGTCGGCGGGGGCGAGCCCCGAACCGGCCGCGCAGATGACGGCGCCGACGCCGGCCAGCTGCGCGAAGAGCTCGTCGTTGGTGAGCGCCGCGCGCCACCCCGGAATCGACTCGAGCTTGTCGAGCGTGCCGCCAGTGTGACCCAGGCCGCGGCCCGACAGCTGCGGCACGGCCACGCCGAACGCCGCGACGAGCGGAGCGAGCGGCAGGGTGATCTTGTCGCCCACCCCGCCCGTGGAGTGCTTGTCGACGGTCGGCTTGCCGAGGCCGGCGAAGCTCATCCGCTCGCCGGAGGCGATCATCGCCTGCGTCAGCACGCGGATCTCATCGCGCTCCATGCCGTTGAGGAGCACCGCCATCGCGAACGAGGCCATCTGCGCATCGGCGACGTAGCCGCGCGTGTACGCGTCGACCATCCACCGGAGCGCGTCTTCGGGCACCGCTCCGCCGTCGCGCTTGGCGCGGATGACGTCGACGGCGTCGAACGGTTCGACGGCGGTCATCGCGCCGCCTCCAGGTCGCGCGGGCCGAAGGCGTCGGGCAGCACTTCGTCGATCGTGCGGATGCCGGAGACGGTCTCCAGCAGCATCCCGGGCAGCGCGAACTCGTTGAGCAGCTGGCGGCAGCGCCCGCACGGCATGATCGTCTCGCCGTCGTTGTTGACGCAGACGAACGCGACCAGCTGGCCGCCGCCCGACATGTGGAGGTCGCCGACGAGGGCGCACTCGGCGCAGAGGCCGACGCCGTACGAGGCGTTCTCGACGTTGCAGCCCGAGACGATGCGCCCGTCGGCGACGAGGGCCGCCGCGCCCACGCGGTAGCGCGAATAGGGCGCGTACGCGCGTTCCATGGCCTGGACGGCCACGCTGCGCAGCTCGTCCCAATCGATGTCGGTCACGATGTCATCCCTTGATGTACGGTTTGCCGGATGCCGCGGGCCCGCGGATCTGTCCCGCGAAGCCGGCGACCGCGAGGATCGTGACGACGTACGGGAGCATGAGCATGAATTCGCTGGGGATCGGGGTCCCGAGGATCGTCAGAAGGTTCTGCAGGTTGGTGGCGAACCCGAAGAGCAGCGCCGCGAGGGTCGCCCGGATCGGGTCCCACCGACCGAAGATCACGGCGGCGAGGGCGATGAAGCCGAGACCGGCCGTCATCTCCTTGCCGAACTGCGGAACCGACACGAGGGTGAAGTACGCGCCGCCGATGCCGGCGATGGCGCCCGCGAGTGACACGTTCCAGAACCGCGTGGCGTTGACCTTGATGCCGACGGTGTCGGCGGCCTGCGGGTGCTCGCCGACGGCGCGGAGGCGCAGGCCCCAGCGGGTGCGGTACAGCCCCCAGGCGACGACGGCGACCGTGACGAACATGAGGTAGACGATGAACGTCTGGTTGAACAGCACGGGACCGATGATGGGGATCTCGCTCAGCAGCGGGATCTCGAGCCGGCCGAAGCGCTCGGGACGGTTGAGAGTGGCCTCGTTGGGCACGAGCAGCGCGCCGTAGAGGAAGCCGGTGAGACCCGTCACGAGGACGTTGAGCACGACGCCCACGATGACCTGGTCGACCAGGTATTTGATGGCGAACGCCGCGAGGACGAACGAGACGAGCACGCCGCCGATCATCGCGCCGATGAGCCCGATGAAGGGGTTCCCGGTGATGCTCGACAGCAGCGCCGCCGAGAACGCGCCGAGCAGCAGCTGCCCTTCGATCGCGACGTTGACCACACCCGCACGCTCGCCGATCACGCCGCCCAGGGCGCCGAACACGAGCGGCACCGACAGCGAGACCGCGCCGAAGAGGAGGTTCGACACCGGGACGAGCCCGCCGGCGGCGGCCCACACGAGGAACGCGAAGACAGCGAGCACGCCGAAGACGACGGTGAGCCACAGCGGCACGCGCCGGTAGCCCCAGGCGAGCTACGCGGCCCAGAGCGCCAGCACGGCCAGGACGGCGAGGAGCAGCCAGCTGGTCTCGCCGGTCGGCAGGCCGATGTCGGGCAGCGCGACCGCCGAGGTCGGGTCGCCGAGCCGGAACGTCGACACGCCGCCGCGCGGGGCGAAGCCGAACAGCGCGGCGAGGAGGACGACGACGATGCCGAAGACGATCGGCACCTTGAAGTGCCGCTCGGTGACGACCGTGAGCTGGATCGTGCCGTCGTCGGCTTCGAGTGCGGGGGTTGCCGTCGTCATGCCGTCACCGCCTTCTTCGCGGCCTTGGCTCGCGCCTTGGCCGCCTTCTCGAGATCGGTCTTCGGCAGGAAGAACACGGCGCGCAGCAGCGGCGGCGCGGCGATGAAGAGCACGATGAGCGACTGGACGACCAGGACGATGTCCACAGGGATCCCCTGGGCCTGCATCGAGAACGACCCGGCCTTGAGCGCTCCGAAGAGGATGCCGGCGGCGAACGTCCCCCAGGCGCGACTGCGGCCGAGGAGGGCCACGGTGATCGCATCGAACCCGATGCCCGCGTCGATCGTCGCACCGAAGCCGGTGGTCACGTTGCCCTGGATCTGGTTCATCGCCGCGAGGCCCGCGAGGCCGCCGGCGAACAGCATCGCGTAGATGTAGAGGCGCTCGACGTTGATGCCCGCCGCGCGCGCCGCGTGCGGGTTCTCGCCGACCGCGCGGAGGCGGAGGCCGAGGCTCGAGCGCTCGATGACCCACCAGACGAGGAGCGTCGCCAGCACGACGACGACGAAGCCCCAGTCGAGCGCCGGGAACAGCGGCCCGAGCAGATCGGGGAACTGCGCCGAGGCCGGCGTGGGACGCGTCTGCGGCTGGTTGTTGCCCGGCGCCTGGAGGAGCCCGGGGCTGCGCAGCATCCAGAGCAGGAGGTAGAAGGCGACGTAGTTGAGCATGATCGTGAGGATCACCTCGTGCGCGCCGGTCTTCGCCTTGAGGAGGCCGACCAGTCCGCCCCAGAGCGCCCCGCCGACGATGCCGGCGATGAGCGTGAGCGGCAGGTGGATCCACATCGGCAGATCGAGGTTGAAGGCGAACAGGCCCGCGAACATCGCGCCGATGAGCATCTGACCGCGCGCGCCGATGTTGAACAGCCCCACGCGGAAGGCGAGCGCGACGCCGAGGCCGGCCGCGATCAGCGGGGCGGCGAAGCCGAGCGAGTTGGTGAGCGGGCGGATCTGCGCCGCGAAGCCGTTGGCGCGGGGGTTGAAGACCGCCCCGCGGAACAGCGCCTCGTACCCGTTGTACACCGCCTGCCAGACGGCGACGATCGTGTCGCCCGGGCGCGAGAAGAAGTAGCCGGCCGCGGCCTGGACGTCTTCGTTCGTGATGGCGATCAGCACGCCGCCGACGATCATCGCGAGGACGATCGCGAGGAACGTGGTGACGGCGCTCCCCCGCAGCAGCTCCTTGATGACGACGTTCGACCGCGGCGGCTCGGGAATGGGGTCGCCGGCCAGCGGCGAGCTGATCGGCGGGAGCTGCTCGGGGGAACGGGCCGCGTCTGCGGCGCCGGGCGTCACGCCGCTCATGCGGCCACCTCCGGATCGGTTGCGCCGGCCATCATGAGGCCGAGGATGTCGCGCGGGGTGTCCCCGGGCACGATCCCGACGATCGTGCCGCGGTACATCACCGCGATGCGGTCGGCGAGGGCGGTCACCTCGTCGAGCTCGGTCGAGACGACGACCACCGGGATGCCGGCATCCCGCGTCTCGATGATGCGCTTGTGGATGAACTCGATCGACCCGACGTCGACGCCGCGCGTGGGCTGCGCGGCGACGAAGAGGCGCAGCTCGCGGCT
>JACEFY010000012.1 GCA_016807485.1 Stenotrophomonas maltophilia
CCGTTCTAGGCTGGACTTCCAGGCTAAGCGCTCCGCGCGGGAACCGAAGGACAGATGCACGCTCTCACGCACTCACTGCACGCCTCGCTGATCGCGCGGACCGACTTCTCGACGCCGACCCCCACGAGCACCGTCGACCCCGACACCGTCACACCCGGGTTCGCAGGATTCGTGGCGATCGCGCTCCTGGCCGTCGTGGTCGTCTTCCTCCTCATCGACATGCTCCGCCGCATCCGCCGTGCCGGCTACCGGGCCGACATCGCGGCAGACCTCGACGCCGAGGAGAAGGCGGAGGCGCAGGCGGAGGCCGCCGAACGTGCGACCGACGTCGACGATCAGGACATCGACCCGCGCCGCTGACGGAGAAGGCTCAGCCGGGAAGCCCCAGTGAGGGCGACAGCGGGTCGAGCGCGATGAGCAGGCACGCCGTCCAGTGGCAGAGGAATGCCAGGACGGTGCACACGTGGAAGATCTCGTGGAACCCGAAGTGTCCGGGCCACGGGTTGGGCTTCTTCAGGGCGTAGACGATGGCGCCGCCGGTGTAGAGCAGTCCGCCGACGATGACGAGCAGCATCATGACGGCGTTCGCCTGGAACAAGTCGACCATGTACAGCACGGCGGCCCAGCCGAGCAGGAGGTACAGCGCGACGTAGAGCCAGCGCGGCGCGTTGATCCAGAACACGCGGAACAGGATGCCCAGGAGCGCGCCCGACCACACCAGGGCGAGCAGGAGGGTGCCCTTGCCCGGGGGGAGGGCGAGCACGGCGAGGGGCGTGTACGTGCCGGCGATGAGCAGGAGGATGTTGGCGTGGTCGATGCGCTTGAGCACCGCCTTGGTCTTGGGGCCCCAATCGAACCGGTGGTACAGCGCCGAGTTGCCGAAGAGGAGGAGCGAGGTGGCCATGAAGACGGCCGCTGCCCACTTGGCCGCCGCGCCGTCGGCCACGGCGATCAGGACGATGCCCGCGACGATCGCCACCGGGAAGGTGCCCGCATGGATCCACCCGCGCCACGACGGCTTGAGGTCGAGCTGCTCGGCGTCGGTCGCGGCCTCGAGGAGGGGGAGTTGGGGCATGTCCACGCCCGTGTCTCCGTCGCCCTCGCGGCCCGTCTCGGCGCCCTGGTCGGATGCGGGTCGGGTCACGCCCCGAGCCTACGCCCGGTCGCATGCCGCCACACTCATACCCCCGCGCCCCGCCCGCGATAGCGTAGGGGGGTGACACCGATGCGCGCGGATGAGGGGCGGGGCTTCCTCTACCGTCTCTACAGTTCGCGGCTACGACGTCAGCTCACGCCCGAGACCGTCCCGCACCACGTCGCCATGATGATCGACGGCAACCGGCGCTGGGCCCGTCAGGCGGGCTACCGGTCGGTGGCCGACGGGCACCGTGCGGGCGCGGCGAAGATGCACGAGTTCCTTCGCTGGTGCGATGACCTCGGCATCCGGGTCGTCTCGCTCTACCTCCTCTCGACCGACAATCTCACCAAGCGGGATTCGCAGGAACTCGCCGACCTCATCGAGATCATCGCCGAGCTCGCCGAGGAGCTCTCGCATGAGCCCGGCTGGCGGGTGCAGCACGTCGGCCGCGCCGAGATCCTGCCGCCCGACCTCGCGCGGGTCCTCCGCACCGCCGAGGAGCGCACCGCGGGCAACACGGGCCTGCACGTGAACCTCGCGGTCGGATACGGCGGTCGCAGCGAGATCGTCGATGCCGTCCGCAGCATCATCGCGACGCATCAGGGTCTCGGGGGCTCGCTGGAGGAGCTCGCCGCCAGCCTCACTCCAGAGCAGATCGGCGAGCACCTGTACACGGGCGGGCAGGCAGACCCCGATCTCGTGATCCGCACGTCCGGCGAGCAGCGGCTGAGCGATTTCCTGCTGTGGCAGTCGGCGCACTCGGAGTTCTACTTCGTCGAAGCCCTCGGCCCCGACCTCCGCGAAGTCGACTTCCTCCGCGCGATCCGCGACTACGCGACGCGTGACCGCCGCTACGGCAGCTGAGGTCCGGCCGGAGCGCCGTGACAGAATGGAGGGCGTGAGCCTTCTCGAGCCGTACATCGACTCTTTCGACGCGGCACCGGGCTACCTGGACTGGGCGGCGTTCGGTCCGCTCTCGCCGTCGGTGCGCGCCGAGATGAGCGCCGACGCCGAAGTGCTCGGCACGGGGCGCCGGTCCGGCGTCGACCTCGTCGGCGAACGGGTCGGTGAGGCGCGGGAGCGTGTCGCCCGTCTCCTCGGCGCCGCCACCGATGACGTGGTGCTGCAGCCGTCGACGACGCAGGGGCTCTTCCATGCGCTCTTCGGCCTCGACGGGACCGTCGTCGTGCCGGCGCAGGACTTCCCCGCGGTCCGGGTGAGCGCCCACCGCGCCGCGGCGGCTCGCGGGCGGCTCACGGTGCGCGAGATCGATCCGCCGGAGGGCATCGTGACGGTCGACGCGATCCGCGCGGCCCTCACCGACGACGTGAGCGCTGTGGCGCTCAGCCTCGTCGACTTCCGCACCGGAGCCCTCGTCGATCTCGCGGAGCTGCGCGCACGCGCGAAAGACGTCATGAACCTCGCCGACCGCTACGAGGTGCCGGTGCTCACCCCCCGCGACGCGCACGCGGGCATCGTGACGCTCCTGCCGGTTCCGCAGGATGCCGCGACCCTCGCGGCGGCGCTCGCCAACCACGGTGTCACCGTGACGGCGCGCGGCGCGACGATCCGCGTGGCACCCCACGTCGGCACGGGTGCAGACACCCTCCGGTTGCTCGGCGACGCGCTCGCCGACGCCGCCGCTCAGCGCGTGCACGCCGTCATCGACTTCGACCGTGCCGATCTCGCCGCCGACCTGGTGCTCCCCGAGATCGTCGAGGGCGACCCCTCCGGCGACGATCTCCCCGAGCTCGCTGCGGACACGGGCTTCCACGACGACGAGTACGTCGAGGACCTGGGCGACGACGACACCGACGAGGACATCGTGATCGCGATCGTCGACGAACCGCATCCGACCGAGAATTAACATCCCGGCAACCTCGGCCCGGCGTGTCGGAGTGGCCGGCATCCGACCTGCCGACGTACGTTCATCACATCGGGCAAGGTGCCCGGTCGAGTCGGCCTTCCACTGACTCGTGGCCCACGGCCGACTCGAAACTGCCGGGTGGTTTCCACCCGGGGCGGGAGCGGGTTGTGACCACCGAAGCACCACAGCAGCAGAAACGGACCGGACGCGGCGAGATCGCCGATCAGGACCTCCGCACGTACGTGTTGGACACCTCGGTCCTGCTGAGCGATCCGCGGGCTTTCTTCCGCTTCGCCGAACATTCCGTCGTCGTCCCGGTGGTCGTGGTCACCGAGCTCGAAGGCAAGCGCCACGACCCGGAGCTCGGGTACTTCGCGCGTCAGGCGTTGCGCCACCTCGACGGACTCCGGGTCGAGCACGGCCGGCTCGACTTCCCGGTGCCCGTCGGCGAGGGCGGCACGCTCCGCGTCGAGCTCACCAACACCGACCCGTCGATCCTCCCGGCGGGGCTTCGCCTCGGCGACAACGACACCCGCATCCTGTCGGTCGCGATGCACCTGGCCCAGGAGGGTCAGGAGGTCACGGTCGTCTCCAAAGACCTCCCGATGCGCGTGAAGGCGGCATCGCTCGGCATCCACGCCGAGGAGTACCTCGCCGAACAGGCCGTCGACTCCGGCTGGACCGGCATCGCCGATCTCGACGTCTCGGGCGACGACATCAGCGATCTGTACGAGAGCGAGGTCGCCCTCAGTGACGATGTGCTCGGGCTCCCGGTGAACACCGGCCTGGTGATCCACTCCGAGCGCGGCTCGGCGCTCGGGCGTGTCACCGGCGACGGCGAGTACAAGCTCGTGCGCGGCGACCGCGACGTCTTCGGCCTGCACGGCCGCTCGGCGGAACAGCGCATCGCGATCGACCTGCTCACCGACCCCGAGGTGGGGATCGTGTCGCTCGGCGGCCGGGCTGGCACCGGAAAGTCGGCGCTCGCCCTGTGTGCGGGGCTCGAGGCGGTGCTCGAGCGCCAGCAGCAGAAGAAGATCATCGTCTTCCGTCCGCTGTTCGCCGTCGGCGGTCAGGAGCTCGGCTACCTGCCCGGCGACCAGGCCGAGAAGATGAACCCCTGGGGGCAGGCCGTCTTCGACACCCTCGGCTCGGTCGTCACCGGCAACGTGCTGGAAGAGGTCGTGGCGCGCGGGCTGCTCGAGGTCATGCCGCTCACCCACATCCGCGGTCGGTCGCTGCACGACGCCTTCGTGATCGTCGACGAGGCGCAGTCGCTCGAGCGCAATGTGCTGCTGACGGTCCTCAGCCGGATGGGCCAGAACTCCCGTGTCGTCCTGACGCACGATGTGGGCCAGCGCGACAACCTGCGCGTCGGTCGCCACGACGGCATCGCCTCGGTCATCGAGACGCTCAAGGGCCACGGCCTCTTCGGTCATGTGACCCTCATGCGCTCGGAGCGGTCGGCGATCGCCGCCCTCGTCACCGACCTGCTGGAGCAGGGCGAGCTGAGCTGAGCCGGGCCGTGCGGTCGCCGCGGAGACGCAGCGGCGACCGCACGGTCACTCCCAGCGGTAGCCTTCGCCGCGCACGGTGACGATGTGGTCGGCGCCGAGCTTGGCGCGCAGATACCGCACGTAGACGTCCACCACGTTCGACCCGGGGTCGAAGTCCATTCCCCACACGCTGCTCAGCAGCACTTCGCGTGTGAGGACCTCACCGGGATGCCGCAGGAACTGCTCGGCGAGGGCGAACTCCCGTGCCGACAGGTCGACTTCGCGCCCGGCGACGATGGTCCGGCGTCCGAGGATGTCGAGCGTCACCTCGTCGCGGGTGAGGCTCATCGTGACGGCCCCCGTGCGCTCGCGCAGGCGCGATCGCACACGGGCCAACAGCTCCGCCACGGAGAAGGGCTTCGGGACGTAGTCGCTCGCGCCGGCGTCGAGGCCCTCGACGGCGTCTTGCGCCGAGCTCCGCGCGGTGAGCATGATCACCGGCATCCGTTCGCCCGCTGCCCGCAGGAGGCGCAGCACCTCGAAGCCGTCCATCGAGGGGAGGCCCACATCGAGCACGATGAGGTCGATGTCGCCCTGCTGGGCGCGCTCGAGCGCCTCGGCGCCGTCGTCGGCCGAGACGGTGTCGAACCCCTCGGCGTTGAGACTGCGGGAGACGAGGGAGACGATGTGGGGTTCGTCGTCGACGACGAGGATGCGGGTCATCCGGAGGCCTCTCGCTGGAGTACGACATCGCCGGCGCGGACAGGCGTCGGAAGGCTTGCGCGGGTGCCGATGGGGATCTCGATCGTGAAGGTGGCGCCCCCGCCCGGCGTGTCGGCGACGGTGCAATGTCCGCCGTGCGACTTCGCGATTGCGTCGACGATCGCCAGCCCCAGCCCCGATCCGCCGACGGCGCGCTTGCCCGAGCCGCGGTCGAACCGGCGGAAGATGCGGTGCCGCACGGCGTGCGGGATGCCGGGCCCGTGGTCGCGCACCCACAGCTGCGCGCCCGACGCGTGCACGGCGCTGCCGAGCTCGATGGGGCTGCCGGGCGGCGTGTACTTCGCGGCGTTGTCGGCGAGCTGCAGCCACGCTTGCAGTAGGCGGTCGCGGTCGCCCCGGATGACGCCCTCGGCCCGCTGCTCGGTGCTCCACGCGTGCCCGGGGATCACCGTGACGAGCTCGGAGATCTGTTGCGTCAACACCGAGAGGTCGACGTCGCTCATCGTGAGCTGGTCGGTCTCGACGGCGGCGAGCAGGTCGATGTCGCCGATGAGTCTCGTCATGCGGTCGAGCTCGGCGATCCCGAGGTCGCGGATGGCGGTGACATCGCGCGGATCGGCGGGATCCATCACCTCGAGGTGCCCGCGCACGATCGTGATCGGCGTCTTCAGTTCGTGCCGGACGTCGTCGAGCAGTCGCCGCTGTGCGTCGAACGACCCTTCCGCGGGGTCGCCCGTGCGGGCCGCGGGGATGTCCTCGAGCAGCGTCCATCCGACGATCGCCGTGACCGCCAGGGTCAGCACGCCCACGACGACATAGACGAGCACCGCGACGGCGGGGAGGTCGCGCCCGGTGAGCGCGCACACGACGCCCACCGACAGGGCCGAGAGGGCGAAGCCCGCGGCGACCACCGCCAGGATCAGTCCCAGCGTGCGTGTACGCCGCGACGGTGTACCCGGCATCCGCTTCACGGTCTGATTATCAGCCCGCGTGGGTCATCGACAGCAGATCGAGTTTCTCGTCGAGCTGCGCTTCCGTGAGTTCGCCGCGCTCGACGTAGCCGAGGTCGATGACCGCCTCGCGGACCGTGATCCCCTGGGCGACGGCGTGCTTGGCGATCTTCGCCGCCGCCTCGTAGCCGATCAGCTTGTTGAGGGGCGTCACGATCGACGGCGACATGCCGGCGTACGCGGCGGCGCGCTCGAGGTTCGCCTCGAGGCCGTCGATCGTCTTGTCGGCGAGCACCCGCATGGAGTTCGACAGCAGCCGGATCGATTCGAGCAGCGCGGTGCCCATGACGGGGATGGCGACGTTGAGCTCGAACAGCCCCGATGCGCCCGCCCAGGCGATGGTCGCATCGTTGCCGATGACCCGGGCGCACACCATGAGGGTGGCCTCGGGGACGACGGGGTTGACCTTGCCCGGCATGATCGACGAGCCGGGCTGCAGGTCGGGGATGTGCAGCTCGCCGAGACCGGTGTTCGGGCCGGACCCCATCCAGCGGATGTCGTTGTTGATCTTCGTCAGCGAGACGGCGATCGTGCGAAGGGCCCCGGATGCCTCGACCAGCGCGTCGCGGTTGGCCTGCGCTTCGAAGTGGTCCTTCGCCTCGGTGATGGGAAGCTCGGTCTCCGAGACGATGAGGGCGATGACCTGCTGCGGGAAGCCGAGCGGCGTGTTGATGCCGGTGCCCACCGCCGTGCCGCCGAGGGGGACTTCGGCGACGTGGGGGATGACGGCCTGCACACGCTCGATGCCGAGGCGGATCTGGCGGGCGTAGCCGCCGAACTCCTGGCCGAGGGTGACGGGCGTCGCATCCATGAGGTGCGTGCGGCCCGACTTGACGGCGCTCTTCCAGAGCTCGGCCTTCGCCTCCAGGGCGACCGCGAGGTGGTCGAGCGCGGGGATGAGGTCGTCGATGAGCGCCTGCGTCACGGCGATGTGCACCGAGGTCGGGAACACGTCGTTCGACGACTGCGACGCGTTCACGTGGTCGTTCGGATGCACGGTGTCGCCGAGGTCGCGCGTCGCGAGCGTCGCGAGCACCTCGTTCATGTTCATGTTCGACGAGGTGCCGCTGCCGGTCTGGTACACGTCGATCGGGAACTGGTCTCCGTGGGCGCCGCCGATGACGACGTCGGCGGCGCGGGCGATCGCGTCGGCGATGCGACCGTCGAGGGTGCCCAGAGCCTTGTTGGCGAGCGCAGCTGCCTTCTTGATGCGCGCGAGCGCGACGATCTGGGCCGGGTCGAGCGGGTCGCCGGAGATCGGGAAGTTCTCGACGGCGCGCTGGGTCTGCGCGGCGTACAGCGCGTCGATCGGGACGCGCACCTCGCCCATCGTGTCGTGCTCGATGCGGTATTCGGTGGCGGCGGTCATTGCGGTCACGTCCTTGTTTCCTGGGGGTGTGTCGGCGGGGGGAGTCGTCAGGGTTCGAGTCCGACCATCACCTGGGGGATGGTCGTGCCTTCGCTCAGACGGTAGTTGGAGCCGACGATCGCGAGGCGCCCCGACTCGACCGCTTCGCTGATGAGGCGGGAAGATGCCAGCAGATCGTCGACGGTGTTCTTCAGGTGCTCGCGGCCGACCTGCTCGGCGTCGAGGCCGTGGGGCCCCGACTCGGGGGCGCGGCGGAGCACGGTGCGCACGGCGGGGACGATCTTCGCGATCAACCGCCAGATGTGCGGCGGGAGCTCGGGGGCGTCGAGAGCGGTCGAGTCGATCGCCGCGCGCACCGCGCCGCACTCGTCGTGCGCGAGCACGATGATCAGCGACACGTCGAGGACGGCGACGGCGTACTCGAGGCTCGCGATCGCCGAATCCGACGCGACCTGGCCGGCGTTGCGGACGACGAAGAGGTCGCCGAGACCCTGGTCGAAGATGATCTCGGCCGCGAGTCGCGAGTCGGAGCAGCCGAAGAGAGCGGCCTGCGGGGTCTGCGAGTGCGCGAGCTCGTTGCGTCGCTCGACGTCCTGCCGGGGATGCCGGGGCGCGCCCGCGACGAAGCGCTCGTTGCCGAGGCGCATCTCCTCCCAGACAGCGGCGGGGGCGGGGTGCAGGTCACTCACGGGGACTCCTCACGCAGGTCGAGAATCTGGTCGCTCACGCCTTCGGCTGCCACGGCGGCGGTCGCCGCGTCGGTCGAGCCGTAGATCAGGACGGTGTCGGCACCGGCATCCGTCGCCAGCGCGTAGGAGATCCCGGCGGACTGCGCCGCGCTCGGGATGGCGTACTCGTCCCAGACGATGCCGTCGATCGTCACGCTCCCGGTGGGGGCGAGGCCGCCGAGGGTCTCGGAGACCCAGGTGGGCGAGACGCCCAGTCCCTGGGCCACGCGCACGAAGCCCTGCGGCGGTGCGTAGACGACGCGCCACATCGAGGTGCCTTCCAGGCGTGCCGAGTTGGCGCGCCAATCGCCCGGGACCTCGGGCACGAGGAGCGGCTGCCCGACCGATTCCGAGGCCGAGGCCGCCGCCGCAGCCACGTCGGCGGGCTCCGACTCGGGCAGCGAGCCGCGCGGCACGATCGCGACGATCACGGCGACGATCGCGAGGATGACACCCAGCGCGACCAGGAGATTGCGAAACGTCTTGCTCGAACGGTAGGCCGCGGAGGAGGCGGCTTTGCGGGCCGCGGTCTCTTCCGGAGTCTCCGGGCGGCCGAGCTCGGCGACGACGCGGGGTGCGGCGGCCATCACGACTCCGCGCCGGCGGGTCGTGACGCCTCCAGCAGCTGCTTCGCGCCGCGGAGCCACTCCTCGCATCGCGCCGCAAGCGCCTCGCCGCGCGTCCAGAGGGCGAGCGACTGCTCGAGCGTCGGAGCGCCCTGTTCGAGCTCGGCGACGACGCGCACGAGCTCGTCGCGGGCCTGCTCGAAGGAGAGGCTCGCGACGTCGGCGGCTGCGTCGGCGGTCATGAGTCCATCCTAGAGTCGCCGCGCGGGCCCGCACCGCCCGCGCCCCCGGCCGTCGCCTCTGCGATCTCACCCTCCGAGCGGGCCGCGAACGATCCTTCCGCGACCGTCACGACGACCGTCGTCCCGGCGGGCGCCTGGGCGGCGTCGCGCACGATCACACCGTCGCCGACGTGCGCGATCGCGTAGCCGCGGTCGAGCGTCGCGCCGGGGGAGAGGGCGCGCAGCGACGCGCGCAGCTGCATGGCCTGGCGGTCGGCGGCATCCATCCGGCGCCCGACGAGGTCGCGGCCGCGCGAGCGCAGGGTCCAGAGCTCGTGGGTGCGGGTGGTGAGGAGCGACTCGGGGGAGCGCAGCACGGGACGGGTGCGCAGCTGCTCGAGCTGTGCGATGTCGTGGCTGACGCGCTGAGTGAGCCGCGTGCGCGCGCGGGAGCGCAGCTGCTGCACGATCGCGCGCTGTTCGGCGACGTCGGGCACGACCTTCTTGGCTGCGTCGGTCGGGGTCGACGCCCGGAGGTCGGCGACGTCGTCGAGGAGCGGGTGGTCGTTCTCGTGCCCGATCGCCGAGACGACCGGTGTGGATGCCGCCGCCACCGCACGCAGCAGCCTCTCATCGCTGAAGCCCAGGAGGGTCTGCGGGTCGCCGCCGCCGCGGGCGATGACGATGACGTCGACCTCCGGGTCGGCATCGAGCTTCTGCAGCGCCTTCAGCGTTTCCGGGACGCACCGCTCGCCCTGCACCGCGGCGTGGATCGTTCGGAAGCGCACGTTCGGCCAGCGCAGCTCGGCGTTGCGGTGCACGTCCTTCTCGGCATCGCTGCGCTCGCCGGTGATGAGCCCGATGACGGTGGGGAGGAACGGCAGGCGCTTCTTGCGCGCCGGGTCGAAGAGACCCTCGCCGCGCAGCTGCACGCGCAGGCGCTCGAGCTTCTCGATCTGGTCGCCGAGCCCGGTGTGACGCATCGACGACACGGTGAAGCTGAAGTCGCCGGATTTCACGAAGTAGTCGGGTTTGACGCACGCGACCACCCGGTCGCCGCTGCGCAGCGTGTCGGGAAGGCGCTGCAGGGTCGATGACCACAGCCGGAACGAGATCATGGCGTCGCCGGAAGCATCCTTCAGCCGCCCGAACACATGGCCGCCGCGGATGTTCCACGCCGTGATCTCGCCCTCGACCCACACCGCACTCCACCGCTGCACGAAATCTCGGATGGTCTCGTTGAGCCGGGTGACCGACGTCGGCGTCTCCGGCGACGAGTCGCGCGGGTGCACCGCATCGGGCGGCGGGATCTCTCCCGGTGCCGACTCGAACGAGGTCATGGCGTCCTTCCCGGTCCGCACGGCCTTTACACGGACACGGATCAATAGAATCGAGGGGTGAGCTCACCCACCGTCCGTCTTCCGCTGCCGCACATTCCCGGCCCGCGCGGACGGCTTCAGGATAACCCGGTCCCCGGACACAAGAAGGTGCTGCTGGCATCGCCCCGCGGCTATTGCGCGGGCGTCGACCGGGCCGTGATCGCCGTCGAGAAGGCGCTCGACCGGTTCGGTGCACCCGTCTACGTGCGCAAGCAGATCGTGCACAACATCCACGTCGTGACCGAGCTCGAGGCGAAAGGCGCGATCTTCGTCGAAGAGGTCGACGAGGTCCCGGAGGGTTCGCACGTCGTCTTCAGCGCCCACGGGGTGTCGCCGGCCGTCGTGAGCGAAGCCGCCGATCGGGGGCTCCAGGCGATCGACGCCACCTGCCCGCTCGTCACGAAGGTGCACCGCGAAGCTGTGCGCTTCGCGCGCGACGACTTCGAGATCCTCCTGATCGGCCACGCCGGTCACGAAGAG
Organism: Stenotrophomonas maltophilia; assembly: GCA_016807485.1. GTDB lineage: Bacteria > Actinomycetota > Actinomycetes > Actinomycetales > Microbacteriaceae > Microbacterium. The sequence continues at coordinate 10,978 of JACEFY010000012.1, forward strand.
GTCGAGGGTACCGCCGGCGAGGCGCCCGACCACGTGACTCTCGTCGGGTCGCCCGACGAGGCCGACACCGTCGAGGTGCGCGACCCCTCGAGAGTCGTGTGGCTCTCGCAGACGACGCTGTCGGTCGACGAGACCATGGAGACGGTGCGCCGCCTGCGTGTGCGGTTCCCGCAGCTGCAGGATCCGCCCTCCGACGACATCTGCTACGCCACGCAGAACCGGCAGGTCGCGATCAAGAAGGTCGCGAAGGATGCCGACCTCGTCATCGTCGTGGGCTCCGCGAACTCGTCCAACAGTGTGCGGCTCGTCGAGGTGGCCCTCGAGTACGGCGCCAAGGCGTCGTACCGCGTCGACTATGCCCACGAGATCGAGCAGTCGTGGCTCGACGGCGTCGAGACGGTGGGTGTCACCTCCGGCGCGTCGGTGCCCGAGGTGCTCGTGCAGGAGGTCCTGTCCGAACTCGCCGGTGCCGGCTACGGCGACGTCGAGCAGGTCCGCACCGCCGAGGAAGACCTCATCTTCTCGCTCCCCAAGGAGCTGCGTCAGGATGCCGGCGGCAACCGCGACGAGCGGGCCCTGGGCGGGCGCCGCGCGTGAGCACCCCCTCGGGCGCCGAGCCCGATCCGCGGCCCCGGCCGCAGTACGGCGAGTACGCGACGCCCGAACAGCAGCGCGCCAGCATCCGCGAGCCCGTCCGCGAAGCGATGCCCGTGCCCGTCGCGCCGTCGCCGGGCGGGCCGACCCCGGCTGGGCCGACCCCGGCTGCGGCCGCACCGGCCGCCCGTCGTTCGGGCACGGTCGATCGCATCGTGACGGTGCTGCTGCTCGTCTTCGGGCTCGTCAATGTCGCGAGTTCCGTGCCCGCCCTGCTGGATTACGACGGCTATGTCGCGAGTTTCCTGGACGCGCTCGGCGTCGACGGGGCATTGGCCGATCCCGCCGCCGGCGCGCCCTGGGGCATCGCGGCGGCCCTCGTGCTCGTCGTCGGGCTGGTCGCCGCTGCTGCGCTCTCCCGCGCGAGCCTGCGTCGCGGCCACATCACCTTCTGGATCCCGCTCGTCGCCGCCGTCGTGGTGAACCTCATCGCGGCGTTCCTCGCGATCGTGCCGATCGTCGGCGATGCGGCGCTGTGGGCGAGCATCCAGTCGGCGCTCCTCGGCTGACCGCGCCGCCACCACGTACGAACGCCCCGACCCGCAGGTCGAGGCGTTCGCGGAGGAGCAGGTCAGGCGCTGATCGAGTGACCCGCCGAACCAAGCTGCTGAGTGGCCTCGACGACGCGGGCCGCCATCGCCGACTCGGCGATCTTCCCCCAGGCGCGCGGGTCGTAGGCCTTCTTGTTGCCCACTTCGCCGTCGACCTTGAGGACGCCCTCGTAGTTCTGGAACATGAAGCCGGCGACCGACCGCGTGAAGGCGTACTGCGTGTCGGTGTCGATGTTCATCTTGATGACACCGTTGGCGACGGCCGTGGCGATCTCCTCCGGCGTCGAGCCGCTGCCGCCGTGGAAGACGAGGTCGAGCGGCTTCGCGCCGGTGCCGAAGCGCTCGGCGATGCCCGCCTGGATCTCGCCGAGGAGCTCGGGGCGCAGCTTCACGCCACCCGGCTTGTAGACACCGTGGACGTTGCCGAAGGTGAGGGCGGCGATGTAGCGGCCCTGTTCGCCGAGGCCGAGCGCCTCGACGAACTTCGTCACGTCGGCGGTGGTCGTGTAGAGCGCCTCGTTGGAGCCCTCGTGCGCCACGCCGTCCTCCTCGCCGCCGACGACGCCGATCTCGACCTCGAGGATCGCGTCGATCGCCTTGAGGCGGGGGAGGAGCTGCTGGGCGATCTCGATGTTCTCGTCGAGGGTGACGGCCGACCCGTCCCACATGTGCGACTGGAAGAGCGGGCCGCGACCGGCCTTGACCTCTTCTTCGGAGGCGGCGATGAGCGGCAGCACGAAGTCGTCGAGCGCGGGCTTCGGGCAGTGGTCGGTGTGCAGCGCCACGGTGATGGGGTAGTTCTTGGCGACCTCGGTCGCGAACTTGGCGAAGGCGATCGCGCCGGTCGCGCGGCCCTTCACGGTGTGGCCGGCGAAGTAGTCGGCGCCACCCGTGGTGACCTGGATGATGCCATCGGAGCCGGCCTCGGTGAGCCCCTGCAGGACGGCGTTGATCGACTGCGAGCTCGCGGCGTTGATCGCGGGGAAGGCGTATCCGCCGGCCTTCGCCTTGTCCAGCATCTCGGCATATTGTTCGGGGGTTGCGACGGGCATGTCTGCTCCTCAGGTCTGCTCAGGTCGGCGGTCGTTCCACCGGTCAGCCTAGCGAAGGCCGGGCGGCGGCGCCGATTGATGGGCCGGAGCAAACGGCGCTTGCCGTTGCGGCAAGAATCCGGATTCCTTCGCGCTCCCCACGCGAAAAACCCCGCGCGGGCGACGCCCGAGTTCTAAGCTGGGCATCATGGTGAGCCTGACCGCGGACATGAGTCCCCTGCATCCCGACCGCAACCTCGCACTGGAGCTCGTGCGGGCCACCGAGGCCGCCGCCATCCGCTCGGTGCCCTTCATCGGACGCGGGCAGAAGGAACTCGCCGACGGCGCCGCGGTCGACGCGATGCGCGCCTTCCTCACGACGGTGAACTTCGACGGGGTCATCGTCATCGGCGAGGGGGAGAAGGACAACGCCCCGATGCTCTTCAACGGCGAGCATGTCGGCACCGGGCGCGGCCCGCAGTGCGACATCGCCGTCGACCCGATCGACGGCACGACCCTCACCGCCGAGGGGCGCAACAACGCGCTGTCGGTGCTCGCTGTCGCCGATCGCGGCGCGATGCTCGATGCGTCGAGCGTCTTCTACATGGACAAGATCGTCACGGGCCCCGCCGGCGTCGGGGTCGTCGACATCCGCCTCCCCGTCGGCGAGAACATCCGCCTCCTGGCGAAGGCCCTCGGCAAGCCGATCGACGAGCTCGTCGTCTCCGTGCTGAACCGTCCACGTCATGCGCAGCTGATCGACGACATCCGCGCCGCGGGTGCCGGCACCCGCCTCATGAGCGACGGCGATGTCGCCGGCGGCATCAACGCGGCCCGCTACAACGCGCGCACCGACATGTGCATCGGCATCGGAGGCAGCCCCGAGGGTGTCGCCACGACGTGCGCGATCAAGGCGCTCGGCGGGCACATCCAGGGCCGGCTCTGGGCGCGCGACGACGAGGAGAAGCAGAAGGGCATCGACGCGGGTCTGAAGCTCGACGACTACGTCTACGAAGCCGACGAGCTCGTCAAAGGCTCCAACACGATCTTCGTCGCCACCGGCGTCACCAATGGCGAGCTGGTGAGCGGAGTCCGGCGCTCGGGCGTCGACCACATCATCACGGAGAGCGTCGTGCTGCGCGGCGCGTCGGGCACCCTCCGGCGCATCACTTCGGAGCACCTCGCCTCGAAGTGGCTGTGACCGCGCGGCGCTGATCGCGAGCCGGGTGGCCGCGACGCGCGCGGCGGCGCACAGGACATCGACGGCTGGGTCTGGCAGACTGTCACCGGTGTCATCGGAGACACGTTGGTCGTCCACACACTCCGGGGGTCACATGTCCACTGCATCCAACAGTCCGCGTACGGGTCAGATCGCCGTGCCCATCGACCCGGCCCGACGCCCGGACGTCCTGCTGCGACGCCGCCTGCCCGACGATCACCAGGTGAGCGCGTGGTGGATGATCGGGGCCTTCGTCTTCGTGTCGCTGTCGGTTGTGGGGCTCCTCAACTTCTTCCCCGGCTGATCGGCTCCGCCGGCACCTCGGGTTCATCCGCGTCTCGTTCGGGCGCGTCGTCGCCCCCATCGATCCGGTCGCGCACGTCGCCGAGGTCGGCGCTCACGATCGTGAGCTCAGGAGCCGTGAGCCGCCGCGTGGACGTGTCGACGGATGCGGGGGCTGCGACCGCATCGAGCCGCGTCTCGTCGATGCCGGGGAACTTCCGCGCCGTCACGAGCACGCGGCTCTCCAGCGAGCCGGCGAACCGGTTGTAACTGTCGATGGTGCGCTCGATCGCGCGGCGGAGATCATCAGCGTGCCCGGTGAGGCTGCCGAGCCGCTGGTAGAGCTCGTTGCCGAGAGCGAAGAGCGTGCGTGCCTCGTCGGAGACATCCTGCTGCGTCCACGTGTACGCGACGGTCTTGAGCACCGCCCAGAGGTTCACCGGGGACGCGAGGGCGACGCGCCGCCCGAACGCGTAGTCGAGGAGCGAGGGGTCTTCCTCCAGCGCCGCCGCCAGCAGCGACTCGCTCGGGATGAAGCACACGACGAACTCGGGGCTCGAGCGCAGGCCCGCCCAGTAGGTCTTCTTGGCAAGGGCGTCGACGTGCGCACGCACGGCCTTGACGTGCCGCTCGAGGAGAGCCTTCCGCCGCGCGCCTTCCGCCCCGATCGCCGTCACCGGGATCGCACTGGCTTCGAGATAGGCGTCGAGGGGCACCTTCGCGTCGACGGCGAGCGCCTTGTCGCCGGGCAGGCGCACGACGAGGTCCGGCCGGCCGACACCGGCATCCGACCCGATCGTGGTCTGCGTCTCGAAATCGACGAACCGGGTGAGTCCTGCCGACTCGACGATGCGCCGCAGCTGCGTCTCACCCCACACGCCCCGCGACGAGTTCGAGCGCAGTGCTCCGGCGAGCGACTCGGTCGTCGAGCGCAGCGCCTCATCCGACTCTTGCGAGCGACGCAGCTGCTCGGCCAGCGAGCCGAACTGCTCGCGGCGCTCACGTTCGAGCTCGTCGACCTTGCCCTGCATCGCCTGAAGCGTCTCCTGCACGGGCGCGAGGGCGCGGAGCACCTGCTGGTCCCGGCGTTCGCGCTCGTCGCGCGCCGCCAGGTCGGCGCGGGCCTGCGTGCCGAGCTCGCGCGTCAGCGCGCGTTGCTGCTCGAGCTGGTCGGCCAGCGCCGTGCGTTCGGCTTCGGCGGCGGCCACTCGTGCGACCAGCTGAGCGCGTTCGCGGGAGGCCCGCTCGGCGGCGCGGGCGGCCCCGCCGAACCATCCGGCGAGCAGGCCCGCCAGCAGGCAGGCGACGGCCAGGGCGGTGAGGAATGCGGCATCCATGTGCCCATGATGGCCGTGGCCACCGACATCCGGCGTGATTCAGCGCGTCGTGGCGGGTGCGGGTGACTCGACGGCGATCTGCGGCACGCGCACGCCGAGGAGCATGGCGAGCTCGACGATGTCGCCCGCGCCGGCCCGCCGCGCCGCGTCGATCATGATGTGCGCGCACGCCAGAGCGTCGGCGGCGGCATCGTGGTGGGCGAAGTCGAGGAACCCCGCTGCGGCCGCCACGAAGGGTAGCCGGTACGACGCGAGCTCGTACGTCTTGCGGGAGATCTGCAGGCTGCAGACGTAGCGGTACGGCGGGCACACGTCGGCGGTCGCCTCGCACGCGCGCCGGAGCACGGTCATGTCGAAGCCTGCATTGTGGGCGACCACGACGTCGTCGCCGATGAACGCCGTCAGGCGACCCAGCTGGGCCGACCACCCGGGCGCGCCGACGACGTCCTCCGCGCGGATGCCGTGGATGCCGGTGTTCAGCTCGAAGAACCGGTCGTGCCCCGCAGGCGGCTGGATGAGCCAGCCGTCGGTCGCCACGACCCGTCCGTCGCGCACGCGGGTGATGCCCACGGCGCAGGCCGAGGCGCTCGAGGAGTTCGCGGTCTCGAAGTCGATCGCGGTGAAATCCAGGGGCACCTCTCCACCCTCGCGCGGGTCGCCGACATCGGGCGGAGGGCGCGCCGCCCCCGGGATGTTCGGGCGTCCGAAATCCTGGCAATCGCGGCCTCCGGGCGGGTTTCAGCGATCGGCTCTGGGAGGATGGAGAAATCGAAGGGGAGTAGCTCGGAACCGCTCTGCGCGGCTCTTGGCG
>JACEFY010000120.1 GCA_016807485.1 Stenotrophomonas maltophilia
TGTGCTGCGGCCCGGCTTCGATCCAGCCGATCGCCCAGTCGTCGGCGGGCTCGCCTTCGTACGTGGGCCCGCCGCCCTTCGGCAGTCGCTCGGTCACCGTGATGTCGACGCCGCCGAGCGCGTCGACGATGTCGGCGAAGCCCTTCATGTCGACGAAGACGTAGTAGGGGATCTCGATGCCGAGGATGCCGGCGGCGGCATCCTTCGTCGCCTCGATGGCGGGAGAGGACCCCTGCGCGGCGGCATCGGGATAGATGCTCACCCCGCGGTCGGGCTGGCACACCTCGACGGCGTTGGTGAGCTGGTTGATGCCTGCCGCCCAGCCGCACGTCTGCGACACGTGGCCCGCGAAACCCTCGGGGTAGCGATCCTGCATGGGTCCGGGAGCGAACGGGGCGCGCTGCAGGTCGCGCGGGATGCCGGTGATCGTCACGGCGCCCGTGTCGGCGTTGACGGAGACGACCGAGATGCTGTCGAAGCGCATGGAGTCGCGGCCGAGACCGCTGTCGGCTCCGAGGAGCAGGATGTTGTAGTAGCCGTCGGAGGGCGGCACCGACGGCCCGCTGTTGCCGAAGATGGTCGCGAGCGCCTCACGCGCCGGGCCGATGAGACTCTGCGCGGCGTACGCCGCCCCACCGCTGGAGATGACGAGGCCGAGGATGGCGACGACCGCCGCCCCGAACTTCGACCAGCCGCGGACCTTGACGAACCGCACGAGGCGCAGCGTGTCGATCGTCAGCACGAGCCACAGCACGGCGTAGGCCAGCAGCGCGAGCTGGATGACCAGCAGCGCCGCGCCGTTGGCGAGGGAGTAGAAGAGCGTCGGCCAGAGGAGCGACGTCACGACGGCGAGCGCGACGACCGTCCACATCACGAGCGTCGCGACGAGGCCGACGCGTCCGAGCCTGCGCGACCCGGCGAGGATCTGGGCGGACCCCGGAATGAGGAAGTTGAGGGCGACGAGCCACCACGCGCGGCGCGTCATCACCTGGGGCGACCCGGCATCGGGGCGGCGCATCGGCTGCGTCTCGATGAGCTGCCCCGGCCGCGATCCCGGCCGCGGCGGCGCCAGGATCACAGGGACTCCTTGAGGCGGCGGTTCTTCTCGTCCACCTGCGCTTCGAGCGTGCGCGCATATTCTTCGACGCGCTCGGCGAGACGCTCATCGCCCGCGCCGAGGATCCGCGCGGCGAGGAGGCCGGCGTTCTTCGCCCCGTTGATGGAGACGGTCGCCACGGGGATGCCTGCGGGCATCTGCACGATGCTCAGCAGCGAGTCCATGCCGTCGAGCGTGGCGAGCTGCACCGGCACGCCGATGACCGGCAGCGCGGTCAGCGACGCGAGCATGCCCGGCAGGTGGGCGGCGCCGCCCGCGCCGGCGATGATGACCTTGAGGCCGCGCGAGCGCGCGTCACGGCCGTAACGCAGCAGTTTGTCGGGCGTGCGATGGGCCGACACGACCTCCACCTCGTGCGCGACGCCGAACTCCGTCAGCGCCTGCGAGGCGTCGCTCATGATGCGCCAGTCCGAGTCGGAGCCCATGACGACGCCGACGAGGGGAGAATCCGAGGAGTGCAGGGCGCGAGTCACCCGTCCAGGGTAGGCGGCGCGCCTGGAAGAAGCCCGGAGCGCCACGCACCGGGCGGTGTCAGTCGGCGAAGAACGCGGCGGCGGAGCGGGCCTCGTAGACGACGGCGTCCAGATCGTCGCCAGTGGCGTTGACGTGGCCGACCTTGCGGCCCGGCCGCGGAGCCTTGCCGTAGGTGTGGACCTTCACCTCGGGGTGCGCGGCGAGCGCCGCCGGCAGCCGGCTCTCGAGCGTGTCCGACGCGGGTCCGCCCAGGATGTTGACCATCACCGACCACGGCTGCCGGAGGCCGGGAGCGCCCAACGGCAGGTCGAGCACGGCGCGCACGTGCTGCTCGAACTGGCCGGTGATCGCGCCGTCCTGACCCCAGTGGCCGGAGTTGTGCGGGCGCATCGCCAATTCGTTGACGAGGATGCGCTCGTCAGCCGTCTCGAACAGCTCGACGGCCAGCATGCCGGTGACGCCCAGCCCCTCGGCGATCGCCTCGCCGATGCGGGCCGCCACCTCCGCGAGCCGCCCGGCTGCGTGGGGCGCCGGGGCGATCACCTCGGCGCAGACCCCGTCGCGCTGGATCGTCTCCACCACGGGGTAGGTGACGGTCTCCCCCGAGGGGCGGCGCGCGACCTGCTGGGCGAGCTCACGGGTGAACTCGACGAGCTCTTCGACGAGAAGCGGGCTGCCTCCGGCCAGCCAGTCCGCCGCATCCTCCGACGACGACACGACCCGCACGCCCTTGCCGTCGTAGCCTCCGCGCGGAGTCTTGACGACGGCGCGGCCGCCGTGCGCGTCGAGGAAGGCCGCGAGCCCGGCGGCGTCGGTGATCTCCGCCCAGTCCGGCTGAGGCATCCCCAGCTCGTCGAGGCGCGCACGCATGAGGAGCTTGTCCTGCGCGAACTGGAGCGCGTCCGGCCCGGGGTGAACGGCGACACCGTCGGCGACGAGCGCGCGCAGCACCTCCTGGGGGACGTGCTCGTGGTCGAAGGTGACGACGTCGACACCCTGCGTGAACGCGCGCACCGTCTCGAGGTCGTGGTAGTCGCCGGTGGCCGATGCCGCCAGGCGCGCAGCCATGCCGGGCTCCTCCGCGAGGACGCGCACGTCGACGCCGAGCTCGACGGCAGGGGCGATCATCATGCGCGCCAGCTGTCCGCCGCCGACGATTCCGAGAGTCAGTGCCATGCCGACCATCTTCCCAGGTCCGCGCACGCTCGCGTGTGCGATGCGGGGTCAGGGCAGGGGCGGCGGATCTCCCGGGAGGACGGTCGTCGCGTGCGAGTCGCGGTGCGCCAGGATCTGGCTCACCTCGACCTGGTCGGCGAGGGTCTCGTGCACGAGCCGGACGGCGGGGATGTTCGCGAGGCGCAGGGTGCGGTCGGCTCCCGTGAGGGTAAGGGTGCCCGCTCCCCACAGCCGCTGCAGAGGCCCCCGACGCTCGGAGATCGCGTAGCCGCGCGCGTGGCTGAGCTCGCTCCGGCGCCGACCGAAGAGTCCGGAGCGCTCGATCACGCGCCGGGTGGTGATCGTGTACGTGTGCGAGAGCCAGCGCAGGTACGGAAGGACCACGAGCAGGAAGACGACCGCGCCCGCCGCCGTCCACAGCATCCAGTCTTCGAACGGGGCGGGGAGGTTCTGCCAGAAGTATCCGACGGCGCCGGCCACCGCGACGAGCACGAGCGCCGACCACAGCAGCCGTCGCGCATGCGAGCGCAGCCGCGCGACACGCAGCTCGGCCGCCGCACTGCCCGGAGCGGGCGTGACGGGGCGTCCCTGGTAGGCCGTCGGCTGGGTCACCCCTTCATTGTGCCGATCCGCGTGTGGAAAGCAGGCTCGACCGGCCAGGAAACGCCGGATCGGCCGACGAACGCGCGATCGGCCCTGCTTTTCGCACGCAGATAAGCCCTGATCAGCGCAGGTGCACGATGTCGGCGGCCGAGACGACGGTCTCGACGCCGTCGACGGCGATCACGAGCCGGCCTTCCGCGTCGAGGCGCACGGCCGTGCCCTCGAGCACGACATCGCCCGGGAGCGAGGCCGAGACCTCGGCGCCGATCGTCGCGCACAGGTCGCTGATCTGCTCGGCGACGGCGGTGCCGCTGTGCACGGCGAGCGCCGCGATGTCGTCGCGGAGGGCCGTGAGGTAATCGGCGAGCAGTCGGTCTTCGTCGGCCTCGGCGCCGAGCGCGGCGAACGAGGTGGCAGTCGTGACGGGGAGCTCCGCGCTCGCCATCGACGTGTTGATGCCGGCGCCGACGATCACGACGTGCGGATCGCTGGGAAGCACCTCGGCCAGGATGCCGCAGATCTTCTGGCCGCCCACCAGCACATCGTTGGGCCACTTGAGCGTCACGGGCAGCCGCGAAAGCTGCGCCGCGATCGCGCGGGTCATGGCGGCGCCGGCGATCAGCGGGATCCACCCTCGGTCAGCGGGTGCGACGGCGCTCACCCGAAGGAGGACCGACACGGCCAGAGCCGAGCCCGCCGGCGCCGTCCACGAGCGGTCGAGGCGTCCGCGCCCCGCGCGTTGGTCGCGGGTGAGGAGCACCGACAGGTGCGGATGACCCTGGACGTCGCCCTGCGCATCGTGCAGGAGTTTCGCGTTGGTCGAATCGACCGTGTCGACCACCTGCAGGCGCGGGCTGACGGCGGCGGCGAGCGGGTATCCCTCGAGCGGCGTGGACATGCGCCCACCCTACGCCGCCCCGTCGCGCCGATGGGTCGGAAGGCCACAGCGCATCCGCGATCGCGTTGTCGGTGTCCCACCATGCCTGCGCCGGGCCGGTCGCTAGGGTGGAACGCGTGACCGACAGCTCCGATATGTCCACGACCGCCGGCAAGATCGCCGACCTCCGCGCGCGCTACCAGGAGGCCGTCGTCGACGCCGAGGTCGTCGCCCAGCAGAAGCAGCACGCCAAGGGGAAGATGACGGCGCGCGAGCGCATCGACCTGCTGGTCGATCCGGGCAGCTTCGTCGAGCTCGACGAGTACGTGCGCCACCGCACGAGCGCGTTCGGCATGGACCGCGCCCGCCCGTACGGCGACTCGGTCGTCACAGGTGTCGGCACGATCCACGGACGCACCGTCGCCGTCTACGCGCAGGACTTCACCACGTTCGGCGGCTCGCTCGGCGAGGTGGCCGGCGACAAGATCATCAAGGTGATGGAGTTCGCGCTCCGCGGCGGCATGCCGATCATCGGCATCCTCGATTCCGGCGGCGCCCGCATCCAGGAGGGTGTCGTGGCGCTCGGCAAGTACGGCGAGATCTTCCGCCTCAACACCGCCGCTTCCGGTGTCATCCCGCAGATCTCGATCATCATGGGCCCGGCCGCGGGCGGCGCGGTCTACTCCCCCGCACTCACCGACTTCGTGGTCATGGTCGACAAGACCAGCCAGATGTTCGTCACCGGACCCGACGTCATCAAGACCGTCACCGGCGAGGACGTCGGGATGGAGGAGCTCGGCGGCGCGTACACGCACAACACCCGCTCGGGTGTCGCGCACTACCTCGCCGAAGACGAGGACGACGCGATCGACTACGTCCGCACCATGGTCGGATTCCTCCCCGACAACAACATGGCCGAGCTCCCGGTCTACGAGCACGGCTTCGAGTGGGAGACGACGGATGCCGACCGCGTGCTCAACGCGGTCATCCCGGATTCGCCGAACCAGCCCTACGACATCCACCAGGTGATCTCGCACATCACCGACGCGGGCGAGTTCCTCGAGGTGCAGCCGCTCTTCGCGCCGAACATCGTGATCGGCTTCGGCCGGATCGAGGGGCGCACCGTCGGGATCATCGCGAATCAGCCGTCGCAGATGGCCGGCACGCTCAACATCGAGGCGGGCGAGAAGGCCAGCCGGTTCGTGCGCTTCTGCGACGCGTTCTCGGTGCCGATCCTCACCCTCGTCGACGTCCCGGGATACCTCCCCGGCACCGACCAGGAGTGGACGGGCGTCATCCGACGCGGCGCCAAGCTCCTCTACGCCTACGCCGAGGCGACGGTGCCCCTCGTGACCGTGATCCTCCGGAAGGCCTACGGCGGCGCCTACATCGTCATGGGCTCCAAGCAGCTCGGCGCCGACGTCAACCTCGCCTGGCCGACGGCCGAGATCGCGGTGATGGGCGGTCAGGGCGCCGTCAACATCCTCTACCGGGGCGAGATCAAGAAGGCGGAAGAGGCGGGCGAGGACGTCGCCGCCGTCCGCGCGCGCCTCGCCAGCGAGTACACCTACAACGTCGCCTCGCCGTTCCTGGCCGCCGAACGCGGCGAGCTCGACGGCATCATCGAGCCCGCGCAGACGCGGGTCGCGGTCGCGAAGGCGTTCCGCGCGCTCCGGGGCAAGCGGGCGAGCCTGCCCGCCAAGAAGCACGGGAACATCCCGCTGTGACCGGCCCGGACGACGCCCACGCGGGCCCTGTCGGCCTGCGGGTGCTGCGCGGCGCACCGACGCCGGAGGAGCTCGCCGCCGTCATCGCGGTCGTGACCGAGGCCTACGAGGGCGAGGCCGCCGCGGCCGTGACGGAGGATGCCCCGCTGAGCTCGGCCTGGCAGATCTCCGCGCGCGCACTGCGGCCGCCGCTGCGTCGTGACATCGCGTGGGGCCGCTACGGAGGATAAGCCCGCGCCGGCCGTGTCCCCCAAAGTACCTACAGACACGCGCCGGCATCTCCGAGAGACTTGCAGAGCTGGAACGCTTCTGCGTTCGGCCGCCCGCTCTCTGAGCGGATCGGCCTCCGCGAGTCGGTTTTCGGGTAACCGCTCGCACCGGCGAGGGGCGTGCGGTTCCGCCGCCCCTCGCCTTCCTCTCCTCCGTGCTCAGTCGCGGGCGCCGCGACGCGGGATCTCGCGCCAGAGGTCGACGCTCTCTTCACCGTCGCCCCCCGCCGAGCGTCCGACCACCGTCACCGCGATGTCTTCATGCGTCGAGGCGCGGATATAGACGCGGTCGGACGTCGATCCCCCGAGGACGGCGGCGAGCTCGCGGCGCAGATCGGCCACCGTCCGCTCGGTGCCTGCGTGCGCGAGGGCGACGCGCTCCCGCCGGGCGACGAGACCGGCGCGCTCGTCCTCCAGCGCGGTCATACGACCCTCGACGACGGCGCGCTCCGACGAGAGCGCCACGACCCGTTCGCCGGCATCC
>JACEFY010000121.1 GCA_016807485.1 Stenotrophomonas maltophilia
AAGCTCCGCGCGAGCCGACACGTTCGGTACGCGCAAAGCTTGTCGGCTCGGCGGAAGCGGGGGATGCCGGGGGGGTCAGGCGGCGGCGACGACGGCGGCGATCGCCGAGGTGAAGAAGGTCAGGCCGTCGACGCCGGAGCGCATGGCCGCGGCGGTGTCGGGGCCGAAGCCGGCCTCGACGGCGTGCTCGGGGTGGGGCATGAGGCCCACGACGTTGCCGCGCGCGTTCGTGAGACCGGCGATGTCGTCGAGCGATCCGTTGGGGTTCACGCCCAGGTAACGGAAGGCCACGAGGCCGTCGCCCTCGATCTGCGCGAGCGTCTCGGCCGAGCAGATGTAGCCGCCGTCGGCGTTCTTCAGGGGGATCGTGATCTCCTGGCCCGCCTCGAAGCCGCTCGTCCACGCGGTCGACGCGTTCTCGACGCGCAGCCGCTGATCGCGGCGGATGAACTGCTGGTGCGCGTTGCGGATGAGTCCGCCCGGCAGGAGGTGCGCCTCGACGAGCATCTGGAAGCCGTTGCAGATGCCGAGGATCGGCATGCCGGCGGATGCCGCATCCTTCACTTCGCTCATGATCGGCGCGAGTGCGGCGATCGCCCCGGCGCGCAGGTAGTCGCCGTAGCTGAAGCCGCCGGGGAGCACGAGCGCGTCGACGCCGTCGAGGTCGTGGGAGCCGTACCAGAGCGCGACCGGCTCGCCGCCGGCGATGCGGATGGCGCGCTGCGCGTCGCCGTCGTCGAGCGAGCCCGGGAAGGTGATGACGCCGATGCGGGCGGTCACTCCACGACCTCGATGCCCACGACGTCTTCGATCACGGCGTTGGAGAGCACCTCGTCGGCGAGCTGCCGCACGGTGGCGAGTGTCGCCTCGTCGGCGGTGGCGACGGTGAGCTCGAACCGCTTGCCGATGCGCACCGACGAGAAGCCGTCGATGCCGAGCCGGTCGAGAGCGCCCGCCACGGCCTTCCCCTGCGGATCCAGCAGCTCAGCCTTGGGCATGACGTCGACGACGATGGTGGGCATGGAGAGCTCCGAATACTCGCGGGAACGGGGTCGCTCCGAGTCTACCGGGCGCGTCGCGGCATCCCCCGCCGGTGAAGTTACCGAACCGTGATCGCGCGATGGGAGCGCTCCCTTGACTTCGTGGGAGCGATCCCATAACGTCGTGGTCGTCCGGTGAGAGCGCTCCCATCACGTCCTGGGGACAGGAAGCGCGAACACGCACCAGTAACACCCACAAAGGAGTGACACGTGAACACACGCGCACTGCGACGCATCGGCCTCGTGGCCGGAATCGCAACCACCTCGGCAATCGTGCTCGCCGGCTGCGCCGGCTCCGGCGCCGGCACCACCCCCACCGCAGACCCGAACGAGAAGGTCACGCTGACCGTGGCCACGTTCAACGACTTCGGCTACACGGACGAGCTGCTCGCCGAATACACCAAGGAGCACCCGAACGTCACGATCGTCCACAACAAGGCGGCGACCTCCAACGACGCCCGCGCGAACTACTTCCAGAAGCTCGGTAAGACCGGCCTCGCCGACGTCGAGGCCATCGAGGTCGACTGGCTCCCCGAGGTCATGAAGTACAGCGACCTGCTCGCCCCGGTCGGCGACGACCTCAAGGGCCGCTGGCTCGACTGGAAGGAGAAGGCGGCGACCGACGCCGACGGCAACCTCATCGGCTACGGCACCGACATCGGCCCCGAGGCCATCTGCTACCGCTCCGACCTGTTCGCGGCGGCGGGCCTGCCCACCGACCCGGCCGAGGTCACCACGCTCCTCACGGGCGACTGGGCGAACTACTTCGCCGTCGGCAAGAAGTACTCCGACGCGACGGGCAAGGCGTTCTTCGACTCCGCCGGTGGCACCTACCAGGGCATGATCAACCAGGTCGAGGCGGCCTACGAAGACCCCTCGTCGGGCAAGATCGACATCAGCCCCGACGTCGAGAAGATCTACAACGAGGTCCTCGACGCGAGCGCCACGCAGTCCGCTCACCTCGGCCAGTGGTCGGATGACTGGAACGCGGGCCTGGCCAACGGCGCCTTTGCGACCATGCTGTGCCCGGGCTGGATGCTCGGCGTCATCTCCGGCAACGCCGAGGGTGTCGACGGCTGGCGCATCGCCAACACGTTCCCCGGCGGCGGCGGCAACTGGGGCGGCTCGTACCTGACCGTTCCCGCGAACGGCAAGAACGTGGCGGCTGCCCAGCAGCTCGCCGACTGGCTGACGAGCCCCGAGACCCAGGTCAAGGCGTTCGAGAACGCGGGAACCTTCCCGAGCCAGAACGACGCGCTCACCAACGACACGCTGCTCTCGAGCACCAACGAGTTCTTCGGCGACGCCAAGGTCGGCGAGATCTTCTCCGAGCGTGCCAAGGCCGTCGACGTCACGCCGTTCAAGGGCGAGTTCTACTTCCAGATCAACGACGCGATGCAGAAGGCCCTGACCCGCGTCGAAGACGGAACGCAGGACAAGACCACCTCGTGGGACCAGTGGAAGTCTGAAGTCGAGGCGCTCGGCTGATCCCGACGTCGTGGGCCCGGGCGCCGCGCTCCGGCGCGGTCCCGGGCCCACGGCTCACTCTCCCTGACGCATTCCCGAGACGAGGAACACCCATGAGCACATCCGCGCCCAAGCGCATCGGATTCGGCAGATCTCTGAGCAGCTGGGATCTGAAGATCTCGCCCTATCTCTACATCTCGCCGTTCTTCATCCTGTTCATCGTCGTCGGCATCTTCCCGATCGGCTACACCGCGATCATCTCGTTCATGGACTGGGACCTCATCCGCGGTACCGGCGAGTTCATCGGTTTCGGCCAGTACGAGTGGATCCTCGCGAATCCCAAGTTCTGGGTCGCGCTCCGCAACACCTTCAGCATCTTCCTGCTCTCCAGCGTTCCGCAGCTCATCGCCGCCGTCTTCATCGCGGCGCTGCTCGACCAGAACATCCGCGCGAAGACGTTCTGGCGCATGGGTGTGCTGCTCCCGTACGTCATGGCCCCCGTGGCCGTCGCGCTCATCTTCTCGAACATGTTCGGCGACCAGTACGGCATCGTGAACACCTGGCTCGGCAGCGTCGGCATCGAGCCCATCAAGTGGCACTCCGACGCTTTCGCGAGCCACATCGCCATCGCGACGATGGTGAACTTCCGCTGGACGGGGTACAACACCCTGATCCTCCTCGCCGCCATGCAGGCGATCCCGCGCGACTACTACGAAGCGGCCACGGTCGACGGGGCCGGCAAGGTGCGCCAGTTCTTCTCGATCACGCTGCCGAGCCTGCGCCCGACGCTGATCTTCGTCATCATCACCTCGACGATCGGCGGGCTGCAGATCTTCGACGAGCCGCGCATGTACGACCAGTACGGCACAGGCGGCGCGAACTCGCAGTGGCTGACGATCACCCTCTGGCTCTACAACATCGGCTGGGGGGAGTGGAACTTCGGCCGCGCCGCCGCGCTCGCGTGGATCCTGTTCATCATCGTCCTGGTCATCGGCCTCATCAACCTGCTGGTCACCCGGAGCCTCGTCCGCGACGAGGGCGGGCGATCCGACCTCACCCGGTCGCAGCTGCGCGCGGCGCAGCGCGCGGCGAAGGCCGCGGCATCCCGCACCCGCACGACCGAGACCACGGAGGTGGGACGATGAGCGCCCTCGACGCCAAGCCGATCATCATCACCGATGACGCCATCACCGAGCCGGCACCGCGGCGCCGCCCGCGCGCCGTCCGCGGTTCGCGGCCGGGATGGTTCATCTACGGGTGCCTGGGCATCGTGCTGCTGGCCAGCATCTTCCCGTTCTACTGGACGCTGCTGATCGGCTCCGGGACGGCGTACACGATCCGCGACCCCAACATGTCGTGGATCCCCGGCGGAAACTTCTTCGCCAACGCGGCGAAGGTCATGAACGACCCCGCCGTGAACTTCTGGCTTGCGCTGTGGAACTCGATCGTCAGCTCGGCTCTGATCGCGCTGTCGGTCGTGTTCTTCTCCACCCTCGCGGGGTGGGCGTTCGCAAAGCTCCGCTTCAAGGGGTCGAGCGTGCTCCTGGTCTTCGTCATCGCCACGATGGCCGTTCCCATGCAGCTCGGCGTCGTGCCGCTCTACATCCTCTTCAGCGAGATCGGCTGGACCGGCAATCTCGGCGCGATCATCATCCCCGCCCTGGTGAGCGCCTTCGGCGTGTTCTGGATGACGCAGTACATCCGCCAGGCGGTGCCCGACGAGCTCATCGAGGCCGCGCGCGTGGATGGCGCCAGCTCGTTCCGCACGTTCCTCACGGTCGGGGTCCCGGCTGCGCGTCCGGCGGCGGCCATGCTCGCGCTGTTCACCTTCGTCTCGGCATGGAACAACTTCTTCTGGCCGTTCATCGTGCTCGACCGGCAGAGCCCGACATTGCCCGTCGCGCTCTCGCTCCTCCAGTCGAACTACTTCGTCGACTACTCGATCGTGCTGGCCGGCGTGCTGCTGTCGACCATTCCGCTGCTCATCCTGTTCGTCTTCGCCGGAAAGCAGCTGGTCAGCGGCATCATGCAGGGCGCGGTCAAGGGCTGAAGCCCGCGACCACCTGCCCGGCTGAGGAAGGATGACGACGATGACAGACCTCCCCCGCGCGTACCCGAAGGGATTCCTCTTCGGTGCGGCCACCGCGGCCTACCAGATCGAGGGCGCGGCGTTCGAAGACGGACGCACGGCATCCATCTGGGATGCCTTCAGCCGCGAACCCGGCGCCGTGATCAACGCCGACAACGGCGACGTGGCCTGCGACCACTACCACCGCTACCCCGACGACGTGGCCCTCATGAAGGACCTCGGGCTCGACACCTACCGGTTCTCCGTGTCGTGGGCACGCGTGCGTCCGGACGGCGGCGCGGTCAACCAGGCGGGGCTGGACTTCTACAAGCGCCTCGTCGACGAGCTCCGCGCGGCCGACATCATCCCGTGGCTGACGCTCTACCACTGGGACCTCCCGCAGGCGATCGAGGAGCAGGGCGGGTGGACCGCCCGTTCGACGGCCGAGCAGTTCGCCGACTACGCCCTGTCGGTGCACGACGCCCTCGGCGACCGTGTGCAGAACTGGACGACGCTCAACGAGCCGTGGTGCTCGTCGTTCCTCAGCTACACCGCGGGGGTCCACGCACCGGGGCGCTACAGCGCGACCGACGGCGTCCTCGCCGCCCACCACCTCCTGCTCGGGCACGGATCGGTGGTCCGCGAGCTGCGGGCCCGCGACGAGGGACTGCGGCTCGGCATCACGCTCAACCTCACCGTCGCCGAGGCGGCGAACCCCGCCGACCCCGGCGACCTCGACGCCGCGCGCCGCATCGACGGGCAGTTCAACCGGTGGTTCCTCGATCCCATCTTCCGCGGCGAGTATCCCGCCGACACGGTCGAGGACATCCGTGCGGTCGCGCCGGAGGCCATCGACGCGTTGGATGCCGCCACCCTCCCCGGCGACCTCGAGACGATCTCGCAGCACCTCGACGCCCTCGGCGTGAACTACTACCACGGCGAGTTCGTCGGCGCGACGCCCGACCCGCATCCGCCGCTGCCGGGTGACGCGCCCACCGACCGGGTCGCGGCATCCCCCTTCCCGTCGCACGAGGACATCCACTGGCACGAGCGCGGCCTGCCGCGGACGAACATGCACTGGGAGGTGCAGCCCGAGGGGCTCACGCGGCTCCTCGAGCGCGTGTGGGCCGAGTACGCCGAGCCCGCGGGCACGGCGCTGTACGTCACCGAGAACGGCGCCGCCTACGACGACGTGCTCGAGGGTGACCGCGTGCACGACGCGGACCGCGTCGAGTTCCTCCGCGGACATCTGGGCGCCATCGCCGATGCCCTGGATGCCGGGGTCGACGTGCGGGGCTACTTCTACTGGTCGCTGCTCGACAATTTCGAGTGGGCGTGGGGCTACGAGAAGCGCTTCGGAATCGTCCATGTCGACTACGACACCCAGGTGCGCACGCTCAAAGACAGCGCCCTGGAGTATCGTCGGGTGATCGCCGCCCGAGCGATCGACGTTCCTCCACCAGTGAAGTAGCCTGCCGTGACCATCGACACCACCCGCGCCGCCGCGACCATCGAAGAAGTCGCCGCCGCGGCCGGAGTGTCGCGGTCGACGGTGTCGCGGGTCGTCAACGGGTCGACGTCGGTCTCGCCGGCGGCCTTGGATGCCGTCAATCGCGCGATCGCCGAACTCAACTACGTGCCCAATCGCGCGGCGCGCTCGCTGGCCTCACGGGCGACCATGGCGATCGCGCTCGTCGTGCCGGAAGACACGACGCGGTTCTTCGGCGACCCGTTCTTCGCGTCGGTGGTGTCGGGCATCAACGCGCGCCTGGGGAAGTCGGACTACGTCCTGAATCTCATCATCGCGAGCGATGACCCGCGCGACAAGACCACCGCCTACGTGCGCAGCGGCGCCGTCGACGGGGCGATCGTCGTGTCGCACCACACGAGCGACACCTTCATCGATCGCATCGCCGCCGCCGTCCCCGTGGTCTACGGCGGCCGCCCGGTGCGCGAGCGCGAGCGCGACTTCTACGTCGACGTCGACAACGCCGCGGGCGGACGTGAGGCCACCCGCTATCTGCTCTCGAAGGGCTATCGGCGCGTGGCGACCATCACCGGCCCGCTCACCATGCCGGCCGGTGTCGACCGGCTCGAGC
>JACEFY010000122.1 GCA_016807485.1 Stenotrophomonas maltophilia
CCCCCCGCCGCGACCAGCTCGAGAAGGCCCTCGACGCTGTCGGCAGTAGGCCCCCGCCGCGGGTGGGATCCGTCCGGTCGAGGATCGACCACCCACCAGTTCACGACGTCGGGCGGACCCGAGCCCACGGTGATGAAGACCTCGTTGCCGATCTCGTCGATCGAGATCGACTCCCGCCCGGCGAGCGGGTGGTCGGCGCGCACGGCGAGCACCCGCGGCTCCTCCCACATCGGCTCCGACCGCACGCGCGGCGGAGCAGGCACGGGCGGAGCGAAGGCGACATCGACGCGGCCGGCTTCCAGATCGTCGAACACCTCGAAGAAGCCCATCCGCCTCATCTCGATCCGGGCATTCGGCACCCGCTGCAACGTCGCGGAGATCACCGCGGTGGTGAGCGTGCCGGCTCCTGCGGCGACGACACCCACGCGGAGCACCGGCGCCGACACATCCCGACGCACCGAACGCCCCCACGTGAGGACCTGATCGTGGTCGTCGACCACGCGGCGCGCGAGGGGCAGCAGCTCGCGTCCGTGCGCCGTGAGCTCGACCTTCCGCGGGCTCCGGTCGAACAGCTTCACCTCGAGTTGCTGTTCGAGGCGACTGATCTGCTGACTCAGTGACGGCGGCGTGATGCTCAGCCTGTCGGCGGCGCGACCGAAGTGCAGCTCGTCGGCGAGCATGCAGAAATATCGGAGCACATGGATCGAGACATCCATGTGCCCGATCTTAGCCCCAGGCTAACGCCGGGTAGGGAGCTCGAACTTCCCCCCCAGCCTCGGCGTCAACAGACTGAAGGGGTCTGGAACGGTGACTCGGCATGATCCGAGCGTTCCCTCTGCCTTCGGGCACGCAGCGTTGCGAGACCAGTGCTCACGAGGAGGTAAGCATGACCACGTTTCCCCAGGACGACCCCGACAAGGTCCCTTTCGCCGGCATTCTCCCGGGACGCCCCCGTCCCTTCGTCCTCGGCAACGGTGAGGGGGAGAAGTCGCTGGTGTTCGACCAGCTCTTCACCATCCTGCTCTCGGCCGACGAGACCGACGATCAGTACGGCGCGTTCACCATGGTGGGCAACCAAGGCCAGCGCATTCCCGCGCACCGGCACCTGAAGACGCACGAGATCTTCTACGTCGTCGACGGCGAGATCACCGTGTGGATGGATGACGAAGCCGATTACCACTCGAAGACCACGCTGGTCACCGGCGACTTCGCGTACGTGCCCGCGACCATCGTGCACGCGTTCCAGATCCACAACACGACGAAGGTCTTCGGCGTCGGCACCGCGGGGTTCGAACGCTTCTTCCACGCGATCGGGCAGCAGACCGACGCCACCCAGCCCAACGGCGTCTACGTTCCGGATTTCTCGATCATGCGCGCGGCCGGCGAGAAGTACTCGACGCAGTTCATGCCCGAGTTCCAGTTCCGCGACTGAGCGCATGGCCTTCCTCGCCGACATCGACGTCGTCCAGCCCGAGGGTTTTCGGCCGGTCGTGATCGACGTGCGCACGCCCGACGGCGTCGGCGCGCCAGTCGTGGTGTTCCTGCACGGCGGCGGATGGGCGGGGGGCAGCCGCAAGGTCTTCACACCGGGCATCGCCGATGCGGACTCGTTCGATCTCATCGTCGCGGCCGGCTTCGCCGTGGTCTCGTGCGACTATCGCCTGAGCGGCGAGGCCCGGTTTCCCGCGCAGCTCGACGATGTCGACGCGACGATCGACTGGCTGCATGCGCACGGCGCGGAGTACGGCATGGATGCGACCCGTGTGGTGCTGTGGGGCGTCTCCGCGGGGGCGACCCTCGCGGCGCTGACCGCGCTCCGTCGCGACGACGTGCGCGGGGTTGTGGACTGGTTCGGTCCGTCCGATCTCTTCGCGATGGCCGATCACGACACCGGCGAGGCGCGCGATCACACCCGCGAAGCACGCTGGCTCGGTGCTCCCGCCGCCGACGTGCCCGAGGTCGCCCGGGCCGCGAGCCCGGTCCACCAGGTCCACGCGGCGGCGCCCCCGTTCCACATCTCGCACGGGACGGCCGACGAGCATGTGCCGCTCGCGCAGAGCGAGGCATTGGCTGATGCACTCGGCGGCGCAGGCGCCGAGGTGGAGTTCGTGCCGGTCGAGGGTGGTCGGCACTTCTGGCGCGGCATCACCGACACCCGCCCTCTCTTCGACGCCGCCCTCCGATTCGCGTCTCGCAACACCCGCTGACGACGCACGAAAGGCCACTGATGACCTCGACCGATTCCCCTCTCCCGCGGATGATCGCGCCGGCGCACCCGACCGAGGCCGCGCCTCTCCTGCGACGGGAGGTGGCCCTCGACGAGGGCCACGGCACCGTGACGCGGGCGGTCGTGCGCGCCAGCGCGCTCGGCACGGTCGAGGCGTGGGTGGGTGGGGTGCCCACCTCCGACGAACTGCTCGCCCCCGGCTGGACGGCGTACGAGTGGCGCGTGCGGCTCATCGAGCACGATGTCACCGACGCGGTCGCCGCGGGCGGCGCGGCGACCGTCATCGGGCTGCGCCTCGGCAACGGGTGGTATCGCGGAAACCTCGGCTTCACCGGACAGCGCGCGGTCTACGGCGACGAACGCGGCGGCTATGCAGAGCTCACCATCCGGTTCGACGACGGACATGTGCAGACAGTGGTGACCGACGAGTCGTGGCGCTCCTCCACCGGCGCGGTCCGACTCGACGACCTCTACAACGGCGAGACGATCGACGCGCGGAGGGACGACCCCGGGTGGCTCCAGCCCGGCTTCGACGACAGCTCGTGGGGGCCCATCCGGACGCTCGACTTCGACGCATCCACCCTCGTCGCGCGCACGTCGCCGCCGGTGGTGCGTCACAGCGAGAGGGCCGTGGAGAAGATCTGGACGTCGCCGTCGGGGAAGACCCTCGTCGACTTCGGACAGAACCTCGTCGGATTCCTCCGGGTGAAGGTCTCCGGGCCCGCGGGCACCGAGATCGCGATCCGCCACGCGGAAGTACTCGAGCACGACGAGCTCGGAACGCGGCCGCTGCGGCGAGCGGAAGCAACCGATCGCTTCATCCTCAGCGGTGGAGACGACGTCTTCGAGCCGACGCTGACCTTCCACGGGTTCCGCTACGCCGAGGTGTCCGGCTGGCCCGGCGAGCTGGATCCGGCCGCGCTCACCGCCGTGGTCGTCTCGACCGAGCTGCGTCCGACGGGCACGTTCGCGTGCTCGGACGACGATCTCACCCAGCTGCACAGCAACGTCGAGTGGGGGATGCGCGGCAACTTCCTGAGCGTGCCCACCGACTGTCCGCAGCGCGACGAGCGGCTCGGCTGGACGGGCGACCTCGCCGTCTTCGCTCCCACCGCCGCGTTCCTCGTCGATGCCGAGTCGTTCCTGTCGGACTGGCTGGTGGATGCCGAGCTGGAGCGGCGGGCGACACCCCTCGGCACCGTCCCGGTGGTCGTGCCGAACGTGATGAAGTACCTCGACACCGGGTTTCCCGAGCCGGGCGCGACGGCGATCTGGGGGGATGCCGCGGTGTGGGTGCCGTGGGCGCTCTGGACCGCATACGGCCACGAACAGACGCTCCGCGACGCGTATCCCCTGATGACAGCGCACACGCGTGCGGTAGCCGGATCGCTCTCCGCGGAGGGACTCTGGGACGAAGGCTTCCAGTTCGGCGACTGGCTCGACCCCGATGCCCCGGCCGACGATCCCGGCCTGTCCAAAGCGCCGGCCGAAGTCGTCGCGACGGCGAGCGCCTTCCGCACCGCCGCGCTGATGTCGGAAGCATCCGCCATCCTGGGCGAGTCCGCCGACGCGGCGGAATTCGCCACACTGCGCGACCGCATCGGCGCAGCCTTCCGTGCACATTACGTCGACCGTGGGCGCGTGCGCAGTGACAGCGCCACGGCTTACGCGCTCGCTCTGGCCTTCGACATCCTCGATCCGGACGACCGGCAGCGCGCGGGCGACCGGCTCGCGGAACTCGTGCGGGCCGCCGATCACCGCATCAGCACCGGATTCGCCGGCACGCCCTACGTCTGCGACGCGCTCGCCGCGACCGGGCACCTGGACGACGCCTATGCGCTGCTCCTGCAGCACGAGGCACCGTCGTGGCTGTACGCCGTGTCGATGGGCGCCACCACCATCTGGGAACGCTGGGACTCGATGCTGCCGGACGGCTCGATCAACCCGGGAGAGATGACGAGCTTCAATCACTATGCGTTCGGGGCGATCGCCGATTGGATGCATCGCTCGGTCGCCGGCATCGCTCCGCTCGAAGCCGGCTACCGCCGGATCCTGTTTGCACCGCTCCCCGGCGGCGGGCTCACGTGGGCGGAGGCGGGCCTCGAGACGCCGCACGGACACGCGGCGGTGCGCTGGGATCTCGACGGTGCCCGGTTGCGCGTGGAGGTCGTCGTGCCGGAGGGTTCGGAGGGCGTCCTGCGCCTTCCGGGCCGAGGGGACGAGACCATCGGCCCCGGAGCGCACGTGCGCACGGTGACCATCACGGCCACGAGCGACCGCACACCGATCGGCCCCGGCGAAGGAGCACCACATGCCTGAGACCCATCACGTCGCCCTCCAGGGCGGGGGCCACGACTTCCGGGTGCGGGTCTACCCCGCAGACGAGCCCGACGGGTCGGCCCTCGTCTGGCTGCACGGTGGAGCGTTCATGTTCGGAACGCTCGACATGCCCGAGGCCGACCAGGTCGGCCGCCGACTGAGCGCGGGCGGCATCACGGTGATCTCGGTCGACTACACGCTCGCCCCGCTCGATGGGTTGGACGCGTTGCCCGCCCCCGACCCCGACTCCGGCATGCCCTCGCCTGAGGCGATCCGTGCCGAGATCGACGCGGCGGGTCCTCGTTCGCGTTTCCCCACGGCGTCGCTGCAGACGCTGGCCGCGTTCGACTGGGCGGTCGAGAATGCGCCTGCGCTCGGTGTCGACCCTGCGCGCATCGCCCTCGGGGGTGCCAGCGCCGGGGGAAACCTCGCGACGGGAGCGGCGATGAGATTGCGCGACCGCGGAACCGCGCTGCCCTCCCTGCTCGCCCTCGTCTACCCTTCGCTCCACGATGGCATCCTCACGCCGAACCGTGAGCTGAGCCTCCTGCTGGAGGGGGTGCCCGCCGCACGCATCTTCACGCCCGAGTCGCGCGCCGCGATCAACCGCAACTATCTGCCCGACGGCATCGATCCCGATGGCTATGCGTTCCCGGGCGGACATGAGCTGGCCGGTCTGCCTTCCGTCCTGATGATCAACGCCGAGCTCGACAGTCTGCGCGCATCGGGGGAGGCGTTCGCGGCGGAACTGGCACTGGCCAGCGTCGACGTGCGGGTGGTGCGCCAGCGCGGCGCGATGCACGGGTACCTCAACGAGATCGGCGACCCGGCTGCCGAGCGGACGCTCGCGCTTCTCGCAGCGGGTGTCGCGGCCGCCTAGGTGGAGCGGAGGAGTTGCGAGATGAGTTCGGCGGTCGCGCGGATGCGGGTGAGCAGGGGTCCACGGAGTGAGTCGATGTCGTGACGCGACGAGGCGACCGCGATGTTGATCGCTGCCACGGGCCGGGCGGCATCCCTCCCGAACACCGGCACCGACACCGAACGGAGGCCCGCCGCGACCTCCTGGTCTTGCAGCGCGTAACCCTGGTCTCTGATCGTCGCGAGACGCTCTCGGAGGTCGCTGAGCGACCGTGCCGCGTTGGGGCCGGCATCCCGCGCGAAGTCATGGTTCGCCAGCGCAGCCGCCAGCTCCGCCTCACTCAGGTAGGCGAGCAGGAGCTTGCCCATCGATGTGTAAGCGGCGGGCAACGTGGAACCGACCTGGATGTTCGCGGTCACGAGGTCGGAGTTGCGGAGCCGGGCGAGGTAGAGCACCTGGTCGCCGACGAGCACGCCCAGGTTCACGGTCTCGCCCGTCTCCGCCGCGAGGGTGCGCAGCGGCTGCTCGCTCAGCTGCACGAGGCTCGATCCGCGGAGAGCCGCCGAACCCAGCTGCAGAACAGCCACGCCGGGGCGGATGCCGCCGTCGGGCAGACGCTCGAGGAACCCGCCTTCCTCCAGGGTCGCCACGACGCGGAACGCGGTGGGCATGGGGATGCCGGTGCGGTCGCAGATGTCGCGAAGCTTCAGCGTCGTGACGGACTCATCGAAAAGCCGGAGCACATCGAGCCCTTTGGCCAGCGCCTCGATGCGGTAGCGGCTCGCGCTCTTCGGGGACGCGCCGTCCTCGGAAACGGTATCGGCTTTCATCGTGTGAAACCGTACCACTCACGTCACGCGGAACACGCGCAGTTGCAGGGCGAGGGTCGAGTAGTAGCCGACGAGCGCGGTGAGCTCGTACACGCCCTCCACCCCGAACGCGGACGAAGCCTCGCGCCAGTCATCGTCGCCGAGATCCCCGTCGAGCAGGGCGACGACGGTGCGCCCGACAAGGCCCTCGAGGCCCGTGAAGGCCGCGGTGTCCTCCTGTCGGGTCGCGACCAACTCGGCGTCGCTGAAGCCCGCCGCTCTCGCGATCGCCTCGTGGGAGTCCCGCTCGAACGCGCTGTCCCACCGCGCCGCGACGAGCAACACGGCCAGCTCGCGGGCGCGGGTGGTGAAGCCGGTGCGATATCGGATGGCGGCGCCGAGCTCCTGCTGGGCGGCGCCCACCGCC
>JACEFY010000123.1 GCA_016807485.1 Stenotrophomonas maltophilia
TGCGGAGCCACCGTCCGCCCGACTCGTTCGGCCGCGGCGGCGGCCTTGATGTCGAGGTTGAACCTCAGCGTCGGGAACCCCGTCAGCGCGTCGGCGACCGTGAGCAGTCCGCCCCGGTCGGCCATCACGCGCTGAAGCTCGTCGTGCGTGACGGCCGCGACCGGCCGCGGATCGTCCGCGACGCGGCGCAGGTCGTCGTCGTGGAAGAGGACGACGACGCCGTCCGCCGTCACGTGGCAGTCGGATTCGACGTAGCGCGCCCCGGCCGCGTGGGCCGCGGCGACCGCCGCGATCGAGTTCTCGACGAACCCCTCAGCGTCCGGCGGCACGAATCCGCGGTGCGCCAGCACGCGCGGGGCGGGCGATGCCGCGAACCAGGGATGCGTCACGGCGTGGCGGCAGGCCCGTCGGGAACGGTCGACTGCACCGCCGTCGTGATCTCCTCGGCCTCCGAGGCGGCGGAGCGGGCGGCGGCGACCGCCTCCGCTGCGGCGTCGCTCGTGGCGGTGTCGGCGGGAGTGCGGGGCGTCGTCGCGGATGCGTCCGCGCGACCTCCGAAGGCGTTCCCGATGCCGTGGAGGGCTTCGGTGAGCTCGCTCGGGATGATCCACAGCTTGCTCGACGAGCTCTCCGCGATCTTCGGCAGCGTCTGCAGGTATTGGTAGGCGAGGAGCTTCTCGTCGGGCTGACCGACGTGGATCGCGTCGAAGACCATCTTGATCGCCTCGGACTCGCCCTGGGCGCGCAGCACGGCAGCCTGCTTCTCACCCTCCGCGCGGAGGATATCGGCCTGGCGGCGACCTTCCGCCTCGAGGATCTGCGACTGCTTCGACCCTTCGGCGGTGAGGATCACGGCGCGACGGTCGCGCTCCGCGCGCATCTGCTTCTCCATCGAGTCCTGGATGGAGTGGGGCGGGTCGATCGCCTTCAGCTCGACCCGCGAAACGCGGATGCCCCACTTTCCGGTCGCTTCGTCGAGGACGAGACGCAGCTGCCCGTTGATCTCGTCGCGGCTCGTGAGGGCCTCTTCGAGGTTCAGGCCGCCGACGACGTTGCGGAGGGTCGTGGTGGTGAGCTGCTCCACGGCACCCAGATAGTTCGCGATCTCATACGTCGCGGCGCGGGCGTCGGTCACCTGGAAGTAGACGACGGTGTCGATCGAGACGACGAGGTTGTCCTCGGTGATCACCGGCTGCGGCGGGAAGGAGACGACCGTCTCGCGCATGTCGACGAGCGGGCGGAGCCGATCGATGAACGGCACCAGGAGGTTGAGCCCGGGGGAGAGGGTGCGCTGGTACCGTCCCAGCCGTTCGACGACGCCGGTGTAGGCCTGCGGGATGATGCGCACCGAGCGGAAGATCACCACCACCACGAAGATCGCGATGACGGCGAGCAGCACGATGATGAAGATCTGCCCGGCGAAGGCTCCGACGTCGATCATTCGTCGACGCTCCTTTCGGTGGGGGTGGCGGGTGCTTCGGGGGTGACTTCGACGGTCGCACCGCGGACGGCGGTGACGAAGGCGCGCGTGCCGATCGGCACATCGCCGTCGACGTCGACGAGCTGCGCGGTCCACTGCTCGCCGTTGTCGAGCCGCACCGACCCGCGGCCGTCGACGAAGGGCGCGATGACGCGCGCGCCCATCCCGTAGATGGCGTCGACGTTCGTGGGATGCAGCACGCTCGAGCGATGCAGGGCGCGGAGGAGCAGAGGGCGGATGGTGAACAGGAGGAGCGCCGAGACGGCCGCGGCGGCCAGCACCTGCAACCACCACGGGCCGCCGAGGAGGTTGACGCCGAGGCCGCCGATCGCGGTGCCCGCGGCGAGCATCAAGAAGGTGAACTCGAGCGTCAGAAGCTCGATGATGACGAAGAGGATGGCCAGGACCAGCCACGCGATCCACAGGTACTGCGAGAGGTCAGGCATCTCGTCCGCTCCCTTCGTCGGGTCTTGTTCGAACCCTAACACCCGCACCCTGGGATGCCGTCGGGATCGTCCCCCGGCGGCGGGGAAGCGGTTGGTAGGGTCGGTGGGGATCCGGCGAGAACGCCGGCATCCGTCATCGTCTTCGCAGGAGAACCCATGTCGCAGCCCATCCCCGCCGGAACCCTCAGCGGCATGACGGCCCTCATCACGGGGTCGTCGCGCGGAATCGGAGCGGATACCGCCCGCTACCTCGCGGAAGCCGGAGCGAACGTCGTCATCAACTACCGCAACAAGGCCCCGCGCGCGCAGAAGCTCGCCACCGAGCTGAGCGCGCTGGGTGTCGAGACGCTCGTGGTCGGCGCCGACCTCACCGACGAGGGCTCGGTCGCGGCGATGATGGCGGCGATAGGCGAGACGTTCGGGTCGCTCGACATCCTGGTGCTCAACGCCTCGGGCGGCATGGAGTCGGGCATGGGGGAGGACTACGCCCTCGTGCTCAACCGCGACGCGCAGCTGGGTGTGCTCTCAGCGGCGCTCCCGCTCCTGCACGACCGGTCGCGTGTGGTGTTCGTGACGAGCCATCAGGCGCACTTCATCCGCACGACCCCGACCATGCCCGAGTACGAGGCGGTCGCTCTGTCGAAGCGGGCCGGCGAAGACGCCCTGCGCGAGCGGATCCCGGAGCTCGCCGAGCGCGGCATCGACTTCGTCGTCGTCTCCGGCGACATGATCGAGGGCACGATCACCGCGACCCTCCTCGAGCGCGCCAACCCGGGCGCGATCGCCACGCGGCGCGAGTCGGCCGGCAAGCTCTACAACGTCTCCGAATTCGCCGCCGAGATCGCCTTGGCCGTCGTCGAGCCGATCGCCGCCGACAACACGCGCCTGGTGGGAGACGTCAGCTCGTTCGGGGGCGAGTGAGGCCCGGCCCCCACGATCGATCGCACAGGAAACGCCCCGAGGCTCGAGCCCCGGGGCGTTTCCCGTGTCGGTGGCGCTTACTTGCCGAACGAGAACGCGCGGATGAGGTTGAGCACGCCCATGACCAGGAGCGCGATGCCCAGGATCCACCACAGGACGACGGCTCCGAGAAGCGGGGTGAAGAGGAGGTAGACGCCGGCGACGATGCTGATGATCGCGAAGATCACGGTCCACACCTTCGACTTCTGGTCTCCCAGCGTCGAGAGCGAGACCACGCCCTCGATGATCCACCCGATGCCGATGAAGACGGCGACGAAGACCGCCAGCAGTGCGGTCGTCGCTGCGAGGTTGGCGAATGCCACGATGCCGGCGACGATGAGGAGAACGCCGAGCACGATGTGACCGACCCGGGCCCAGCCGGTCTTGCCCGCCGCGAAGATGCCGAGACCGGCGTAGACCAGGCCGGCGGCGATCGCGTAGACGCCGAGGATCGCGGTGACGACGAAGGCTGCCCGGGCGGGCTGGAAGAGGATGAGGAGACCCGCGATGATCGCGAGAACGCCCGCGATTCCGAGAGCGGTCCGGATGCCGCTGATCGCGGACTTCTCGAGAGTGGGTTCAGAGGTCATGATGTTCCCTTTCTGGGAGATTCCTGTGAAGGCCACCCCAGGGTAGCGCCACACGGCGCCCGTGCCTCGGATTGCGACGTCACAATCGTGGGAGCGGTGTCATCCCAGAAGAACGGTGATGAGCAGGAGGATCGGGACGCATCCGATCGTCGTGAGGAAGACGGTGTCGCGCGCGATCGTCTCGCCGACGTCGAATCGCTGCGCGTAGTTGAAGACGTTCTGCGCGGTCGGGAGGGCGGCGAGCACGGTGACGATGAGGACGTCGTGCGCGCTCAGGTCGAAAATGAAGCGCGCGACCGCCCAGGCGATGACCGGCATGACGAGGAGCTTGAGGCCGGAGGCCAGGAGGATGTCGCGCCGCCGGCCGAAGGTGCCGAGCACCCGCTGGCCGTGCAGCGAGATGCCGTAGCTGATGAGGAGCACGGGGACGCAGGCGTCGGCGATGAGCCGGGCGGGGTCGAGGACGATCGGCGGGAGGCGCAGCCCCGACACCGACACGAGCACGCCGAGCACCGAGCCGATGACGATGGGGTTGGTGAAGGTGCGCCGGAGGATCGGGAACGCACGCCGCTGGCCGCTCGTGGTGGCCTCGAACAGTGCCATCGTGACGGGGGTGAAGACGAGGAGCTGCAGGAGGATCACCGGCGCGGGATAGGCGGCGCTGCCGAGGAGGTAGAGCGACAGCGGAATGCCGATGTTGTTGGAGTTCACCTGGCCGGCCGCGAGTGTTCCCACGAGGGTCTCGGCGACACCGCGACGCCACACGAACCGGGCGATGAGGGCGTAGACGGCGAAGATCGCGACCGCGGCGATCGCCGAGACGGGCAGCAGCGCGGAGAAGAGCGTGCGGACGTCGGCCTCCGCCAGCACCACGAACAGCAGGAACGGCGAGAGGACGAAGAACGTGAGGCGACTCAGGACGTGGCGTGCGTGCGGACCCAGCAGGTCGATGCGCCCCAGCACCCAGCCGAGCGTGATCGCGACGCCGACGACGGCGAACCCGGTCAGCGTCTCGAACATGATCCGAGACTACGGGGTCGGCCCCCGCTGTCTCCGCGCGCGTCACCTTGCCCCGATAAGGTGACCGGCATGACGGCGGCCCTTGCGCGAGGTTCGGCGGGGGAGGTGTTCCTCGCGTTCCTGCGGCTCGGCCTGACATCGTTCGGCGGACCGATCGCACACCTGGGGTACTTCCGGACCGAGTTCGTCGAGCGACGCGGCTGGATGGACGACCGCGAGTACGCCGACCTGGTCGCGCTGTCGCAGTTCCTCCCGGGCCCGGCTTCGAGTCAGGTCGGATTCGGCATCGGCCTGCTGCGTGCAGGGGGGAGGGGGGCGATCGCCGCGTTCGTGGGGTTCACGCTGCCGTCGGCGGCCCTCATGGTGGCCTTCGCCTATGGCGCCACACTGATCTCGGGACCCCTCGGCGACGGGCTCCTGTCGGGGCTCAAGATCGTCGCCGTCGCGATCGTCGCGCAGGCGCTCTGGGGGATGGCCCGCACCCTCACCCCCGACGCCCGTCGCGCCGGCATCGCGGCGGTGTCGCTCGTGTGCGCCGCCCTCGTGGCCGGGTCCTGGGGGCAGATCGCCGCCATCGCGGTCGGCGTGGCCGGGGGACTGGTCTTGTGTCGCGACGCGGTCGCCCCGCGGGTCGACATGCGGACGTTCCCCGTGTCCCGCGCGGCCGGCATCGTGAGCCTCGCGCTGTTCGTCGCCGTTCTCGTCGGAGGCCCGTTGCTGGTGCTCGCGACCGGCGCCGGAGCCATCGTGCTCTTCGACATCTTCGCGCGGGCCGGGGCGCTCGTCTTCGGCGGCGGTCATGTGGTCTTGCCACTGCTGCAGGCGGGTCTCGTCGCTCCGGGGTGGGTGACCGACACCCAGTTCCTCGCCGGATACGGCTTCGGGCAGGCGATGCCCGGACCGCTGTTCACGGTGGCCGCGTATCTCGGAGCCGTCGCCTCGGTCGGCCCGGGGGGCATCGCCGGAGCACTGATCGCGCTCGTCGGCATCTTCCTGCCGGGATTCCTGCTCCTGGTCGGCGTCCTGCCGTTCTGGAACGCGTTCCGTCGGCGTCCCTGGGCGCAGGCGGCGATGCGCGGCGCGAACGCGGCTGTCGTCGGCATCCTGGCGGCGGCGCTGTACTCGCCGGTGTTCGTCACCGCGGTCACCGACGCTCCGTCGTTCGCGCTCGCCGCCGTGTGCTTCATTCTGCTGATGGCGTGGAAGATGCCGCCGTGGGCGGTGGTGCTCGTGGCCGCTGCCGGCGGCATCCTCATCGCGGTCTTCTCCGGCCCGCTGCGATAACACCGATAATGCACATTATGTCAACTCGCTGAGATACGGGCGGATGGCGATCTCCCCCGTGTCGCGGAGGCGGGCTGGCGGTCGGGGCTATCTCGTGCGCCGTGTGAACGTGTAGTGGACGACGCCGGACGGTGAGGCCGTCGTCTCGATGTCGAAGCGCTCGTCGAGCCCTTCCTGACCGTCCCACAGCCGCACCCCGCGCCCGAGGACGATCGGCGACACGACCACATGCAGGAAGTCGACGAGATCGGCGGCGAGGAACTCGCGCACCGTCGTGGGTCCCCCTCCGAGCCGCACGTCCCGCCCGTCCGCGAGTTCCGTCGCGAGTGCGAGCGCCGCGGCCGGTTCGAGGTCGCGGAAGAGAAACGTCGTGTCGCCCAGGACGATGTCGGGGCGTTCGTGATGCGTCAGCACGACGACCGGACTGTGGAACGGGGGCTCCAGGCCCCACCATCCCTCCCACGACAGGTCGTCCCACGGACCGACCTGCGGGCCGAACTTGCCGCGCCCCATGATTTCGGCGCCGATCCCCCGGTTCGTCGCGGCGGCGAAGGCGTCGTCGACGCCGAGAGTGCCCGCGCCGATCGCCTCGCCCTCATGGCCCGACCCGCCGACGAAGGTGCTCGTCGGGAAGAACCAGTCCATGAGCCGCTGCCCGGCATGCCCGAACGGCGCCTCGAACGTGCGGCCCTCCCCCGTCGCGAAACCGTCCAGTGAGACGGCGAGGTTGTGCACGCGGAGTGTGGTCATGCGCACACGCTAGCGGCCGGCGCGGCGCGGATCTAGCGGACCACGGCGGCGGTGAGCTGCGCGAGGAGGTCCGTCCATCGCGAGCGATACCGCTCCCCCGG